>NZ_JBEOOG010000035.1:0-40944 GCF_040308965.1 Pseudoalteromonas sp. MER144-MNA-CIBAN-0113 | reverse complement strand
GGAATCTTTATCCGTTACTTGTTTTTCAAGTTCGGCAATGCGTTTGAGAAGTTGCTGCTCTAGTTCAGTCATAGGGGTATTTTACCCTGTAACTCGCTGATTATCTGCATGTTATTCAGATTAAAAGCTGATCAGGTATGATCTAAAGTTATAAGCTCAAGTTTGATAAAATCAGCGGTTTATGACCAACAATATCAAAGCCATCGAGCAGCCAGTGCAGTTGTTGCTCAGATAAAACAAGCTGGTTTTCATGCTCGGCATTCGGCCATTTAAACTTATTGTTTTCTAATCGCTTATGCCACAAAGCAAACCCCGTTTTATCCCAGTAAAGGATTTTGAGTTTATCTTTGCTTTTGTTGCAGAAGATAAATAAAGCACCGGACATCACATTTAAATTCATTTCAGCGACAACAATATTAGCTAAACCATTAATCGATTTTCGAAAGTCCACCACTGGGCGGTGCAGGTAAATGTCACTTGGCTCAACAAACATTTTCATTTAACTAAACCTCTAATCAAATCAGACAAATACTGTGCAGAGGTTGAACCTGGCAATTTTAATTCTCCAACCTGCAAAGTCAGTGTGATATGGGCAGGCTCAACAATTTCTTGCAAACGGGTTTGTTCAGTTTGAATGGTCACTTTGCTGAAACTAGATTGGGCGGTTAATTGTTTGCGGTACTTATAAAAAGTGGACGTTGCTAAGTTATTTTGCTGGCAAAAATCTTGTATGTTTAAACCAGAGCCTGGTTGTCGGCGAATTAAATCTAGCCATTGTTGTGTTCGATTGGTTTGCATAACTCACTCCTGTGATTAAAAAGAAATGAGCTTAGCGAATATAAAATAAATGTTTAGGTGTGGTTTAGCCGACGGTTACAGTATTTCACCGGTATCACGTTTATAGGTTTGTAATAAAAAGCTTTCGGTGTGGCTACCACAGCGAATTCCTGTCAGGTCATTAAAAATACGTTTAGTACGGTTGTTTACTAAATCTTTTTCAAAGTTACCGGTTAGGGCTTGGCTATAGCGTTTGTTATGAGTAGGAAAGTAGCCCTTAGTATCAACGGCTCCTGCAAAAATTATGTCTTTATTTTCCAGAATTGGTTCTTGAATAGCCGGCAGTGATTGATCTGTAAGTTTATCGTAATCGGTTGTGTACTTGGTTGGATTAGTATTCTCGATGGGTTTATAGTTTTGCGAAAAAAGTTGTTGCTGGGTTATTTTTCCGCTTTGGATCCAACCCTCAAAACATTCGCCAATTGCTTTACTGGCGTGTTTAGCCGATATCAGGATTGGTTTAAAGAATGCGTCATACTCTATGTTTTCAAGCTCTCTAAATATTGATTCTGATCCCAGCGATAAAGAAGACGCTTGCTGAGAAATTGTACTGCCTTTTTTAGTAACTTCGCCCAATAAACTACTGATGCTAGTGACTGAGCTATTTATTTGTGTGGTTGCATGCTGAAATGCAGAAACAGACTGATGCATACTATCAAGCGCGGTAGATGAGGCACCAATATCTTGGTTAATCGTTAAAAAGGATTGAGTCACGTTTTCTAGCTCTGATTTTACAGAAATACTTTGCTGTGAAACCTGCTTCATATCTTCATTGGTTTTTATACTGTTGGCGTTAATGTCTGTAAGCATGTCTGCAATTTGTTTGGTTGCTTCATTGGTTTTATTTGCTAGGTTACGCACTTCGTCGGCAACAACCGCAAAACCACGACCTTGCTCACCTGCACGAGCGGCCTCTATGGCTGCATTTAAAGCAAGTAGGTTGGTTTGCTCTGCAATGTTTTGAATAACTTGGGTAATGCTTTGTATATCACTGGCACTTTTCAATAATAAATCTAATTGCTGGGCCACTTTATCTATAGAGCCAGATAACGAATCAATTTGGCTGGTGGCCGTTTGTAAGCGGCTATCGGCAGAGCTTGAGGCTTGCGCTGTTTGTACCATTGCTTGATTAATAGTGGTCATGCTGTCACTGAGTTCAGTACTATTTTGTGAAAGCTCGTGTGTGGCACGCCCGACAGTTTCACTCTCGTTATAACAAGCGTCTATTTCTTTAGATAAGCTATCAACATAAAATGACACTTCAGCTGCGCCTATGGCATTTTTTGAGGTGGCTTTGGTAATGTTTTGTGCAATTTTGTTATTGAACGACTGCACGGCACCTAGTGACGAATTGTTATTTGCTGATTCAGATTTTGCTGGTTTTATATAAAAAATTGCAGATAACAGCACTATAATTGCTGCAGCAATGGTGGAGAGCTGTTCAAAATAGAAAAGAAAACAAATGCTTAAATAAAAAATGCTGTAGAGCAGGTAGGTTATTTTCATTCCTTTGACCTCGTTACTAATTGTTCCTTCTATCTTTGACTATAAATCAAACAAAATCAAATAATAAACACACTTTTAAGGATTTATTAATAGTGATGTATTGAGCTCTATAAAACTGTTTTCGTACAAAAAGCGCCAAAGTAGTAAACCTACTTTGGCGCTTTTATTAGTATTAATAAACAATTAGTTAGCTAATAACCATTCGCTTAATAAGCGAACACCAAACCCCGTTCCACCTGGTGAAAGCTCATCTTTGCCTTTTTTCACTAATGCATTACCTGCGATATCAATATGCACCCAACGGGTGTCGCCAGCAAAATGCTCTAAGAAAGTAGCGGCTGTGGTTGCACCAGGGCCACCTGAACCTACATTTGTTATATCAGCAATGTCAGACTTCAACATATCTTTATAACCTAATGGTAAGCGCCATAGGTTTTCGTTTACTTGTTTACCTGCAAGAGTAAGTTGAGATACTAGCGTGTCATCATCAGAGAATACCGCTGCGTATTCATTACCAACAGCACGAATTTTAGAACCCGTTAAGGTTGCAACATCAATCATGACCTCTGGTTTGTAGTGCTCACGTGCATACCACATTGCATCACTTAGTACTAAACGACCTTCAGCATCGGTATTTAATATTTCTACACTTAAGCCTTCAGCAGTGCGAACAACATCACCTGGAGCAACAGCAAATTGCGATACCATATTAGCTGCCATTCCCATAACGGCTACTACGTTTTTATCTGCTTTAGCTAACGCCATTGCTTTTACAGTACCAAGTACGGCAGCAGCACCAGCCATGTCTGATTTCATACGTGCAATAGACGCACCGGTTTTAATACTGTAACCACCTGAGTCAAATGTAATGCCTTTACCAACAAGGGCAATAGGGGTATCGTCAGAGCCTTTATAATGGGCAACCACTAAACGGGCACCTTGCTGGCTACCTCGGCCAACAGCTTCTAATGCACCCATACCCAGTTCTTTTATTTCTTTAGGCTCCAATACTTTGATGGTTACGCCCAAAGATGATAATTCTTTTGCCGCATTAGCAAAATCAACAGGTGTCATTTCGGTAGCGACTTCAGAGGTTAAATCGCGGGCTAAAAACACACCGGCTTGAATGCTTTCTAATTGGGTGTAAAGCTTGCGAGTTTGCTTGGTGTTATCAACATCAAATGTGTAGCTAACTGTTTCAGTGCTTGGTTCTTTTTTGTAGTTTTCAAAACGGTGATCGCGTAAGTTTGCACCATGGGCAAAATTAGCAGCAAGTGCAGCGTTATCGTTTGCCCCCGTTACATCTTCAAAAATAACACTGGCAGTGCCTGCTTTAGCTTTAACTAGGCGAGCATGAATATTACCGCCTAACTTAGCCGCTTTTGCTTTATTTAATTCGTCTGTTTTACCTGTACCTACAACCAAAATACGGCCGTAGTTACTTTTACTAGGCGCGACAAGTTGCGCGACTTTTGCGTAATCGCCAGTAAAGTTTTCTATATCGATAATACGTTGTAATTGGCCATCGAATTGTTTATCAAGTGTTTTAAATTGGCTGTTGTTGCCATCTTGGCTATAAAATACAACCAGCGTGTTTGCGTCGCTGTCTACTTTTGAAGAAAAATTAAAGTCTGCTGCTTGTGCATTAATACACATACCTAGTGCAAGCGCGATTGAAGAGGCTTTTATAATACGTTTCATTTTTTAACCCAAGAATAATTTAAAGGGGTGTTTTACCCTATTTAGGCTGTTATGGGTAAGTAGGATACGGTGAAACCGCAAATATCAGCGATATACGTCTAAATCATGACTAAATACCATGACATAACGGCTTGATAAACATATTGTCATGCTTAAAGGTTTAATTAAAACAATGCTCGCGTTACTATCAAACATAAAGGCATTACGCAGCTTTTAACCACTAACCTAGAGAATCTGCATTGAAAGCAAAAGAAATTCGCAACTTTTATATTAACGAAGAACAGTCTGTTTATTTGCTGTCACACCGTGATGCAAAAAAACATCGTCAGTGGCTTAATATTTGTATTAAACAGCTCACTTTGCTTGGGTATAAAAAGGTAGAAATGATTGGCTCAGGGGCATTTGGGTTTGTATTTGCAGGGGATGATGAACATGGCCTGCCTTGGGTGTTTAAATTTTCAAGAATAACGCTCGCGCAAAGTGTACGTGATCGCCTTGAAGATGAAGCGTATATGCTTTCGCAAATCAAAAATCCCTTAGTGCCAACATTTTATGGTTTTGAGCGAATAAAAAAACAAGGCATTTTGATGATGGCGCGCGCTATTGGTGAAGACCTTGAAAAAGTATCACTAAAGCAAGGGCGCTTACCGGCCGCCAAAATAATGAGCTTAGCGGTTAAATTAAGAAATGTGTTGCTTGATTTACGTCGTCATAAAAATGGTTTAAGCCCGCAGCCTATTGTACATGGTGATATTAAACCCTCTAACTTGGTTTGGGATGAAAATGAAAAGCAGCTTTCATTGGTTGATTGGGGGAGTTCGGTATATGCCCAATTAGATGAACAAGGCAACCCTATTGCCAGTAATTTTATGGATTTAATGTCGGGTGATTTAAGCACCACTAACGCGCGAATGGGTGATGTGTATTTTATTGGTGATGCGCAAATGTCTGGTGAAAAGTCATCCCCTCGTTTTGATGAGCAGGGGGTTGCATCAACTTTGTATGCACTTGCATCGGCTCAGTCTTGCCGATTTGGCGCTCAGGCTATTCCGGCCAGTAGTTTAATGCTACCTAAAGAGCTGGCGAATGTAATTGACAACATGCTTTCAAAAGAGCGTAGTGTAAGGGATAAAGCTGGCGACTATTTTATGCGTAACATAGAAACTATGGCAAAAGCATTTTTACCAGAGCTACCAATGCAAGACACTAAAGCACGCATTCCTTTTTGGTTTAGCCAAGATCCTGAGCCCGAAACCGTTGTATATAGTTCCCGAAAACAGTTTTTACGCCAAGCCGACCATAAACAGCAATTACTCGATGTAAACGATGCTCAGTTAGATAGGTATTACAAAGAATTTTTGTTTGATACTGGGGATACCGAAAAAGCGTTTTTAGCCTCTATTAGTCGCTTAGCGAAGTATCCTGTAGTAGGGGGGCTGAGTTTTCATTGGAAAGATGATTCTTTGTATGTTGAGTCATCACTTATTATGCACGATGAAGCTTTAGCAACCGCGTTTACTGATGCGGTAAATAATACTGTAATGCTTGCGCAAGCGATTAGTCAAAAGGGCTTATTTAAGTGTTGTTTATTTGATGCCCGTAAAACGATTCAGCTAGAACGCGATGGCACCGGTGCGTTTAAATTTAACCAGTTACCTGAACTTGATTATGAAGTGGTTAATGTAAAAGCCAGCGATGTAACCCGTCCGCATTCATATTTTGAAGATGGTAAAGATCCCGATGAACAATTGCAACTGCCTAAAAAAGTGATTAAATGTGTATTTGAGCTAAACCAGATACATCATACGGGTTGTATTATTTTTGAAGCGCTGCCAGATAGGATGAAAATTCATCATTACTATCGATTACTCGATGCCAGCAAAGAAGTAGAATTTAAACGTTTACTAAATAAACTTATGCAATACGCGGTAAATATTACCGACGTGGGGGTGGCTGGCTTTATGAAGTTACCTTATAAAAATACCCGCGAGTTTAGTTTATGCGAGCAGCAACCCAGCAATTATTATCCTAAAAATCCAAAACAACGACTTAATTAATAAATCAGTCGCTGAGGCTGGTGGCTTAACAATAGAAAGAAAAAATAGAAATTTCAATGGCAAAATCTAAACCACAAATTACATTAGAAAGTTACGGTATATATTCCAAATGGGACAAAGCTGACAAAGCGTTACCACAAATCACGCAATTCACTACGCAAGTAAAAGCAGAACTTGATGTAGAATTTGGTTTAATAGTAAATATCAAAAAAGCGAAAAGCGAAAAACTACATTATTGTATTTATCATCCCGGTATTATAGATGCCGATGGCGAAGTGATGCTGCCTTTTGAGGGGAATGTATATGTTAAAGATAACGATTGGTCGTTTTATTTAGGCGACACCGTGTGGGAGCCTATAGAAGATAAAATAGGTAACTGGCGTATGACCTTATCATTAGCAGGAAAAGTCATTGCTGATAAGACATTTAATCTTATCAATGAAAAAACCAAAACAGAAGACGACTTTTGGAAACACCGAGGCTATTAATTTCTTCATTAAGCAAAAAAAGCTAACAATAAAGTTAGCTCTTTTATGAAATTAGCTTAGTTACCCCAAGGGTTACTTGAATTTGAACGTTGTTTACGAGTACGGGCACGTTGCTTGGCTGCTTTTTTCTCTTGAATACGCTTAGCATCAGAAAAGCTTAACTCGCATGGTTCACCCGGTTTGTCACCTTCAGGGATAATACGGTCGCGTGGCGGTAGTTCGTATTGTACGTCATCTGGGCGAGGTAAGTTTTTAAGACGGTACAAATAGAAATTATCTACTTTTTGTTGTGCCCACTCGGTTTTACGCAAAAATTTAACTGCAGATTTAATGTCAGGGTTATTTTTAAAGCAGTTAAGTTGTAAGTAGGCATGCAGGAGTTCCCACCCATATTGCTCAACCAGTTCTTCAACCACTTGCTCTAATTTAACGCCTTGCAGTGGGTTATTACTGAAAAGTTCTTGGTTGCTCATAGGTGTTCTCTCGTTATTAAAAAATCAGCGAACATTATAAATTTAATAACGAGAGTTTAGTAGCAAAAATGCTTAACTTTGACAATTAACCACTACACGACCACGAATTTGGCCCTGCATTAGTTGCTCGGCGCTTTCAATGACTTGATCAAGATTTATTTCAGTTGAAATTTTATCCAAGTAATCGGCATTAACTAATGAAGCTAAACGATCCCATGCTTCAACACGATCCGCTTTAGGGCGCATAACGCTATCAATACCCATTAATGAAACCCCACGTAAAATAAATGGTGCAACCGAGGCCGGTAAGTCCATACCTTGAGCAAGCCCGCAAGCAGTAACAACCCCCCCATATTTAAGTGAGGCACAAATATTAGCAAGTGTGTGACTACCTACAGAATCAATTGCAGCAGCAAAGCGTTCTTTTTGCAAAGGTTTACCAGAGTTTGAAAACTCATTCCTATCAATTACATTAGTTGCACCTAATGATTTTAAATAGTCAGCTTGTTCCATGCGACCTGTTGCTGCGGTTACTTGATAACCTAGCTGGCTTAGTAAATAAATAGCAAAACTGCCTACGCCACCATTAGCACCGGTGACTAACACTTCACCTGACTCGGGAGTAACGCCTTGCTTTTCTAGTGCAATAACACTGAGCATTGCCGTATAACCGGCAGTACCAATTTGCATAGCTTGTTTAGGTGATAAGTTAGCGGGTAGGGGAATTAACCAATCACTGCTCAGTGCTGCTTTTTGAGATAAGCCACCCCAGTGCTTTTCGCCAACACCAAAACCATTTAAAATAACGTGGTCGCCACTTTTAAATTCAGCACTGTCGCTGCTAGTCACTGTACCCACTAAATCAATCCCCGGCACCATAGGAAAGCTACGTACAACAGGGCCTTTACCCGTGATGGCTAAGCCATCTTTATAATTTAAGGTACTGTAAAGCACATCAATTAATACATTTTCGTTTGGCAGATCGTCACTGTTTATGGTGCTTAGAGCTGCAGTGTAGTTGTCGTCTTGCTTATCTATAACAATAGCTTTGATAGAATTGCTCATTAGATTTCCTTTTAGACCGATCGTCTTTAAATTAATAGTAAAAAATGCATTAACTGAGTAATGCGCGTAAAAACATTTCTGCGTATAAAGTAAGTGGCTTACTTGATTGGGTTAGTTTAGCTCGCATTACTGCGCCTTCCCAACCCACCCAAAAATATTCACTCATTTGTTCGGTATTAATGTGTGGATTAATAGTTTGTTGCTGCTGGGCTAAATCTAAACATCGTTTTAATTGTTGTTGCCAAGCGATGTAGCTTTGCATTAAACGAGTTTTAAAGTCGTCACTTAAATGATTAAGCTCTTGATTTAAGTTACCGACCAAGCACCCGCGTTTGTAATCATACTTTTGCATTCCAGCAATTGCGCTTTGTGTGAAATTAACAATGCGCTCGAGTGCGGGGACTTCAGATTGCTCTAGGTAAAATTTAAGTTTATTTATAAAAAAACCGTCGTAGGCATCAACAAGAGCCAAGCCATAGGCTTCTTTACTTTTAAAGTAATGATAAAAGGAGCCTTTAGGTACTTTTGCTTTTTTTAATATGGTGTCGAGCCCGGTGGCACTAAAGCCAAACTCAGTTAAGGTTTCTAAGCCCACACGAATGAGCAGCGCTTTTGTATCGGCACTGTCTCTGGCTATTTTGGGTGGGCGGCCACGCCTAGTTGCAACAGCTGGTGTTTTGTTCATGCTTTATATTAGACCGAACGGTTTTAATTAATCAAGCTTTTATTTGGAATGTTTTTAAAACAGCACTCACGTTCTTTTTTTGATTACAAATTAATTGGGAACTTAAGGGTATATTGTTAGTCACAAATATGACACTTATGTGTTTTGAACCGATGTATCGGAACATTTTAATAAAGTTAAATTGATTAAAGTTGAGCAATAAAATTATTTTTAAATTAATTTATCATTGCATCAGCAGCTTAGTTAAAGTCAAACAAATTAATTGTATTTTGTGTTTGAATTTAACATTTTTGTTGGCTATTTATTAAATGTAGATGAATTTAATGCTACAAAAATATAAATATAAAGGTGAGGATTTTACCGATGAAGAGACAGAAAAGAGATCGTTTAGAAAGAGCTCATTCTCAAGGTTTTAAAGCTGGTTTAGCTGGTCGCTCAAAAGAGCACTGCCCTTATCAACAAGTTGATCCTAAGTCTGAGTGGCTTGGTGGTTGGCGCGAGGCAATAGAAAATCGCAATATGTATAAAACATAAACTCACAACGAATTTAAGCAAAAAAGCCTCTAGTTAGAGGCTTTTTTGTTGCGTGCGTTAAAACTAAAACGCGCTAGTGTCTTGGAATAAGCCCACTTTTAAATCTTTTGCTTCGTATATAACGCGGCCATCTACTTCTACCGTTCCATCAGCCATACCCATAAACAACTTACGTTTAATAACGCGTTTCATGTCTAGACGGTAAGTTACTTTTTTAGCTGTTGGCAATATTTGACCAGTAAATTTAACTTCACCTACACCCAATGCACGACCAAGACCAGGACCACCAGACCAGCCTAAGAAAAACCCAACCAGTTGCCACATTGCATCTAAGCCTAAACAACCCGGCATTACAGGGTCGCCTTTAAAGTGGCAGTCAAAAAACCAAAGGCTAGGGTCAATATCTAGCTCAGCAATAATTTGGCCTTTACCGTGCTCACCACCATCATCGGTGATAGAGATGATACGATCCATCATTAACATGTTGTCACTTGGTAAACGACAATTTCCTTCACCAAACATTTCACCTTGACCACAAAGGATCAAATCTTCTTTTGTATAGCTATTTTTAGGTTCCATAACACTTTATCTTTGCTTAGAAATTGCCCCGTACTTTAGCGTACACTTGTACGCTAAACAACTCGGAGCAGTTAAAAAATGGTTTAAATATAGCCAATCAGTCAATGCAACTGATTTTAGTATGATTAAACCGCGCAATTACTAACAGAAATCATTATAATTAGGGCTGACTTTTAATCAGTTTAAAGGAAATTTATGACCCTTTTTGTTAACTCACTCACTGTGATTGATTTTTCTTACTTATGCAATAAACGCGGTGCAGTTGGCGAAAGTTGGATTGTTGATTTGACTTTACATGGCAAACTAAATGAAGAGTCTATGGTTTTAGACTTTGGCTTAGTTAAAAAGCAAATAAAAGGTATTATTGATGAGTGTATTGATCACCGTTTAGCTGTTCCAAATAACATAAACGGTAGCATTAATGAATTTGCTGATCATAAAACATTAGATTGTACATTTGGTGAGAATAAGCACCTTGCAATGAGTGCGCCTCATCAAGCTTTTTGCCTGATAGATACCGATAAGATAACCATTGAGTCGGTTACAGAGTATTTAGTTGCCACAATACTGCCACAGCTTCCTGATAATATTGAAAAAATTGAACTGGTATTAAAGCCTGAGCACAACCAAAGTTTTTACTACCACTACAGCCATGGCCTTAAAAAGCATGATGGTAATTGCCAGCGCATTATTCATGGCCATCGTTCACAAATAGGGATCAGCTTAGGTTGTATCTCTATGCCTCGTTTACAAAAACAGTGGGCTGATAAATGGCAAGATATTTACTTAGCTACCAGCGAAGATCAAATCAGCGCCTCTGAATTAAAGCATATTATCGCCAAACAGGATGACGTGTGTTTTGCATATACAGCCGCGCAAGGTTATTTTGAAATGGCTATTAGCGAATCGCGTTGCGACATTTTACCAATAGATACCACAGTAGAATGTATTGCTGAGTATATTGCCGGCCAAGTGAAATTAGAGCACCCAGAAAAAGACGTAAAAATTACCGCTTATGAAGGCGTTGGTAAGGGGTCAATTAGTTATGCTTAAATCCTTATTAGTCTCAGCGTTAATTGCATCATTTAGTTTTAGTGCTTTGGCAGTTGAACTAAAAGGGCATTTAACTCAAGGCGGCTTGGTTACAGGGCAATTAAATAACGCAAAATCGGTTAGCTTAAATGATAAGCCATTAAAGCTATCTGATACTGGCTTATTTGTATTTGGTTTTGGTCGTGATGCAAAACCTGTACATACATTAAGCTGGGTAGATAAAAGTGGAAAAAACCACAACCAAGATTTAGTTATAACCCTTCGTGACTACAACATCGATAAAATAACCGGTGTTGCAAAAAAATATGTATCGCCACCAAAAGCGGTCAGTGAACGTATTAGCCGTGAAGCGGTCGCGGTAAGAAAAGCGCGCGCTGTTAACTCTGACCTAGAGTACTTTTTACAGCCTGTGCTTAGGCCTGCCGAGGGCCGTATTTCAGGTGTTTATGGAAGCCAGCGTTACTTTAATGGTGAACCACGCAGACCACACTTTGGTTTAGACATAGCAAATAAAACAGGCTCTCCTGTGTATGCGCCGATCAGCGGTACCGTGGTATTTGCTGAACCAGATTTATATTACTCAGGTGGTACTTTAATTTTAGATCATGGCCACGGTGTTACCTCGACTTACATTCACCTAAGCAAGCTAGATGTAAAAGTGGGGGATAAAATTACACAAGGTATGAAAGTGGCTGAAATAGGTGCTACGGGCCGTGTAACTGGCCCGCATTTAGATTGGCGATTTAATTGGCAAGGTGAACGCCTTGACCCTGCATTATTGATGCAAGACACATTAGCAAACAAAAAGTAGAGATTATGACTCAAGTAGAGCGCGAAGCAATTATTGCGCAGCGTATAAAAGATTCGACCACATCGGTTACAAAAGCGGTATTTCCTGGGCGTACTAATCACCACAATACGTTATTTGGTGGTGATGCATTAGCGTGGATGGATGAGGTTGCTTTTATAGCAGCTACCCGTTTTTGCCGTAAGCCATTAGTGACTATTTCATCTGATAGGGTAGATTTTAAAGAGGCTATTCCGGCAGGTTCATTTGCCGAATTAATCTCAAAAGTGTCGCATGTAGGGAATACCAGCCTAAAGGTAGATGTTGAAATATTCCTAGAAACCATGCACAAAGATAATAAGCATTCTGCTATTACGGGTAGTTTTACCTTTGTTGCCGTGGATGATAACCACAGACCAACACCGGTAGTATGCGATAAAATGCTACATGGCTTTGAGTTATAACGCGAAATAGTAAATTAATATAAGCACCAAACTAGGTGCTTATATTAAAACCCATTAAGAACACATCATACTTTATTTTCTTAGTGCTACAAACTTAGCATTAATGTTTGTTTGGGATAATAAGTAAAAAGGAGGGTGTAAATTTCAAAATAAAAAGGCGTGCACAAAGCACACCTTTTAAAAATTAAAGTACCATGGCGGCTATCCAGCCGAATACCAATAGCGGTAAATTAAAGTGAATGAAGGTTGGTACCACTGAATCCCAAATATGATCGTGCTGACCATCAGCATTAAGGCCGGAAGTTGGCCCTAACGTGGAGTCGGAGGCAGGGGAGCCGGCATCACCTAATGCGCCAGCAGTACCAACAAGAGCAGCGGTTGCCATAACCGAAAAGTTCAGCTCTAAACATAAAGGAACAAATAAGGTGGCAATAATAGGTACCGTTGAAAACGAGCTGCCAATTCCCATCGTTATAAATAAGCCGACTAATAAAATTACAGCCGCAGCCATCGGCTTATTACCATCAAAAATTGCGGCGCTACTGTGAACTAAGCTGGCTACGTGCCCAGTTTCTTTCATGACTGCGGCAAAGCCTTGTGCTGAGATCATAATAAAGCCAATCATGGCCATCATTGCCACGCCTTTGCTAAATACGTCGCCGTTTTCTTCCCACTTAACCACACCAAACACACTAAATATAACCACGCCAACTAGGCCGCCTAATATCATAGAGCCACTGGCATTTTGAGCAATTAACGACGTAACAACAGCAAATAAACCAACCATCATTACTTTTTTGGGGTTATCAATTTCTGTTTGTTTACTCTCAACGGTAAGGGCGGTATTTGTATATTCTCGGCGTTTTCTATAAGTAATAAACAGCGCAATTAACAACCCCACGAACATGCCAATAGCAGGAATAATCATCGCCAAAGGTACGCTGGTATTGACTATTTCAAGGCCATTATCCACTAGGTTTTTATGTAATATTGAATATAAATAAATTCCACCAAACCCATAAGGGAGTACCATATACGAGGTGGCTAAACCAAAGGTTAAAATACAAGCAATGGCGCGTCTGTCTAATCGCAACTTGTTAAACACCACTAATAGCGGCGGGATTAAAATAGGAATAAACGCAATATGAACAGGGACTAAATTTTGTGAAGAAATAGCACAAATCAAAATAATAAACAGGATAAAATAGCTGAGCAGGGTTTCACTCGAATCTGTTTGTGCATTAACTTTAGCTAATAACTTCGCAGCTAAAATACGTGTTAGGCCTGACTTAGAAATTGCCACGGCAAATGCGCCCAACATAGCATAACTTAAAGCAATCTCGGCACCTGACGATAATCCTGAATTAAATGCATCGATGCTTTCTTTCAATCCCATGCCAGCGGTTAATCCGGCAACCAGTGCACTTATCGTCATTGCAACAATCACATTTACACGGACTAAAGTGAGTCCAAGCATTAAAATAACGCCGATAATTACTGCGTTCATAGATTTCTCTGTTTTGTAGATTTAATTAATTTTATCAGATCTTTAGCCTGATTTTTACGTTCTTTAGTAAATGGATGCCTTGCATAGCGCACTTGCTTAAATAACTCACAAAAAGCGGTTATTTGTTGCTCTGCATGGGGAGCTTGGTTGCTAATATGTTCTAAAGTTTGGGTTGGCGTGGCATTTTCAGGATAGCTAATCGCGTGTTTATTAGCCCAAAAAATAATTTCATAATACTCATTTACCAGTGGTGGTTGTTTTTTTGCGGCTTTAGGGCGGTTTAAATAAATAAAGTAAGCCGTAAAACTCAAAATTAAAATAATAATAACCCCAAGTGGCACCAGCCAAATAAACTTATTACCAAATAAGGTAGCAAATAAATCTTGTTGCTTGTCTTTATCAAACCCAAGTACCCAACTAGACCATTGATAATCTAAGTTTTCTAATTCAAGGCGAAGCCAATTAATGGCGGCATAGTTACTTAAACTAACGAGTCCAAAGTTAATATTATTTTTAAATTCGTCATTAAGGGTGGTGCTTTGTGACAAGGAGCCGTTTAACCGCTCGGGTGCGACAACCGCTGTGGCATCAAATACTCTCCAACCGGCACCGGTATATACTTCAACCCAGGCATGCGCATCGTATTGACGAATAGTCATATAATCACTGTTTTTATTTAGCTCGCCTCCTAAATAGCCACTGACAACACGCGCAGGAATACCTGCACTTCTAAAAATAAAGGCAGCGGCACTGGCATAATGCCCGCAAAAGCCGCGCTTATTATTAAACATAAACTGATCGAGCGTATTTTCGCCGCGCATGGGGGTGGGTGTTAGTGTATAGCTAAATTCATTTTTAGAAAAATAGCTTAAAAGTTGATTAAAAAATTCATCGGCATTGGCACTATTATTTTTTAATTGTTGCGCTAACTGATGAGATTTTTGATTATTACTAACAGTTAATTGGCTATAAAACCGCTGTTGGGACTTATTAAGCGATGTACTAGATAACGGTTCACTATTAACTGCATATTGTAAAACCTTGGATTTATATTGTTGTTTACGTAATAAACCTAAAGTATTGGCAATAACATTGGGGGTTTCACTGCTTGAAAAACCAAGCCCATATAGCCAATCTGAAATAGCAGGCTCAGCTATAACCGTATACTGAGCCTCATTTTCACTCGTACTTTTTTTAGCGGGTAATATCAACGCTTGCTTTAAAAAGGAGGATGTTTTCCATGCTGCGCCATCAAATTCATCATGTACAATAGCGCGCCAATAATAGGGCGTAGGGGGTGGTGTACCATTAAATTTTGCTCTAAATACTAGTTCATCTGAATTTGATAACTTTGCTATATCAAACGGATCGACTTGTTCAGATAATCCTGTTTGTGCCATTTTGGGCCCTGGGAGTTGCCAAAATGCTGGAAGTTTAGGTAAAAATAATAAAAGTATTACGGCTAAAGGAAAAGCCAGTAGCATAATTTTAGCACTTTGTTTTGAAGAGAGTTTTAAGCTATGACTAGACTCTAATAACCCTAGCACCGCAAAGTTTAAAATATAGAAGGTGCTTATAACTAAGGTAGTAAAAATGGTTTGGCTAAACAAATATACCGCTGAGAGTGAAAAGAACGTAAGAGTAATGATCAATTGGTAATGCTGTTTTGATTTTGCCTGCAATAATTTAAAAACACACGACAATAAAAGCATGGCTACAAACAATACAACGGTATCTTTAAAGCCTATGCTGCTTAGCATAATAATTAATGCAATGGCGGCCAATCCATTAGCAAACCACGCGTTGGGTTTCTGCTTTTGTTTAACCGTTAAATAAATATTCCAGCCACATAACACACTAAGCATTGCAATAAAGGGCAGGGGTAAGTGTTCTGTAAAAAAACTGACTAGCCCTAAATAAATAAACGATAGAGCAAAATTAATAACGCGGTGGTTTTTAATCTCATTCATTATCATTACCGACTTGGCTTAACGCTTGTAAACAGCGCTGATGATGCAGCTTGCCTGAATTGGTAGTGATTAATTTATTAGGAAGTTTTAAAGAATAATTAATATCACTTTCAAATGCTTGGAAAACTAAAAAACAGAGTTGCCCTAAACGCTGTTCGGTATCGCCCGTGACTAAGTTAAAATCGAATTGTGCATCCGCTGATTTAAAATCACTAAATTGTTTTACAAGTAATTGCTGTGTTTTTGCATAGTGCTTCCATGATATTCGCTGTAACCCCATTTCTGGCAAATGAGTAATTAAACTTTCAAATTCATCATCACCTTTATGTTTTTCAGTGCCTTCATCGGTATTATTTGCAACTAAGTTTTGGTGTTTTTGATTTGTTGTTTTAATTATTGACGGATAAACATACACTGCTTTATTCGGTTGTATATAACTCCACACACTGACTAAACCAAAGGGGTAATTACTGGCAATTTTTATTGGCTTTAACTTGTAACAGCCTCGCTTGGTGTAAGGTAATGATAATTGGCATTTTATTACTTCATTTTTAACGCGCGTAATGTAACACGCATTTTTTAAATCCTTGGGGTAACTCAATGTAATGGATTGGCAAGGATCATCGGCTTCTATTTGCCAAGCTAGCTGTGGTGTCTGAGGCGCAAAACTGTCAATGGCGTATTTAAAGCTGACAGTTAAACCTCTGGCATTACTGTAGCCCAATAACAATGCAAAAATTATAATCACAAACATTAAATAAGCCATAAACAGAATTAAATTATTTTGATAATTAATCCCCATTACAAAATTTAATGATGCAACAACGCTAAAGTAAACGCCAAGCGTGGATGGTAAAACATAAATAGTATTATGTTTTAAGGTGATGCTATTTTTTTTGTGCTTATTTTTTAATAAGGCCGTTAAAATCGCGCTTTTTATATCGTCAATAAAAGTAGGGCGCTTAAATTTATAAATACGCATTTACCTAAACGGGCACTAAAACATGTTTTAAAATGGCCGCTATTTGTGTATCGCCCGCATCACTATGTAAGCCTAATCGATGCTGACACACATTTGAAAAAACAGCCTGTACATCTTCGGGTAGTACATAATCACGGCCTTCAATATAAGCCCACGCTTTGGCCGATTTAGCCAGTGCCATACTGGCTCTTGGGGAAAGCGAAGTCGTTAATGTTTGAGACTCACGAGTATAAGTCACTAACTCAATTATATAATCAACCACTGGCGAACTTAGCGTGATATTTGATATAGCATCTTGAATTTGCTTAAGTTGATGTTGTTCAATTCGCTGCGGTAACTGCGAATAATCACGTTTTAGATTATTTAACAGTAACCGTTTTTCTGCATCTTTAGGTGGAAACCCTAAACTTATTCGCATTAAAAAACGATCTAGTTGTGATTCTGGTAACGGGTATGTACCTGCCTGATATAATGGATTTTGAGTCGCAATTACAAAAAATGGAGTAGGGAGCGGGTACTTGTCTCCATCTACTGTTACTTGATGTTCTTCCATCGCCTCCAATAAAGCACTTTGTGTTTTAGGACCCGCGCGATTTATTTCATCAGCGAGCACCACTTGGCTGAAAATTGGGCCTTTATGAAATGAAAAACTATGTTCATTATTATTAAATATATTGGTGCCAATAATATCAGCGGGCAATAAATCGCTGGTAAATTGTATACGCTGATACGATAACCCCAGTACTGCAGCTAATGCATGCGATAAAGTGGTTTTTCCCATGCCGGGTAAGTCTTCAATTAGTAAATGGCCTTCACTAAATAAACAGGCTAACGCTAATTTTATTTGTTGTTGTTTACCAAATATAACGGTAGATAGGTCATCAATTATTGTTGTAACAATGTGCTGCATAATTTCCTTTAATCTATGAGTTCTAAACGTTTCATTACCGCATCAACTTTTTGCGCGTTAAAGGGCTTAGCTATAAATTCTTTTGCGCCTAGCTCCCAGGTATTTTGCACTGTTTCAAAGCTATTGTGGCCTGAACACATAACAACATGTGCATGAGGGTGTTCGTTGTTAATCGACTCTAAAATTTCAATGCTTTCAGAATCAGGTAAATCAACATCTAAGAATATAACGTTGGGTGATTTTTCAATAAGCAGAGGTTTAGCACAATTAAAATTATCGCACTCAATAATGTCATCAAAACCTAAACCGGCTAATACTTGGCTTAAATCAGCGCGGATCTGTTTAACATCATCAATAATTAAAATTGGTTCGAGTGGGCGTACAAATTCCATATGAATACTTCAATGTTTTTTACGGCTTGTGCTTTAATATTAAGCTAAGCATTAAGGAACCTCAAGGTGATAACTATGAATAACCATAATAGTTGTTTAAAGCTACATAATGTCCGATACCGTCTAGTATTGGACTTAGTGGGCTTAAAGTTTTTAAAATAGAGCACTGCTTATGCATAGGTATATTACTACCTATAATTTATATTATGTTAAATAATATAAATATGTACTTAATCAAACTAACTGTCGGCAATTACGTCACTTATAAACATGGTATTTTAGCCCTTTTATTCGCGCATTATTTATTTATAGTAATATGCTCTACTTTATTAAATATAAAAACGCTGTAATGACATTTTAGTCAGCCAAACTATTTAGCTAATCAATTAATTGCTTAAGCTGTTTAGTTTCGTCGTTTAGCTTTTGCTGATACTTTTTAACTTTGTCATGCTTACCTTGGCGCTTAGCTTTTTTAAGACCGGTTTTATATTCTTCAATTTCGCTATTGGTATCATCTATTTTTTGTTGTAACTCTGCTTTTAATCCATCCTGGGTGCAGTATTCGTTTGTATTATTGAGTGTTTTATTAAGACCTGCAACTTGGTGTGAATTACCTTGGCGTTTTGCAGTTAATAACTGGTGGTTAACTTCACAGGCTTTTTCGCACACCCCGTTAAATTTGCACAATCATCTTTGGCCAATACGACTGTTGAACCGGCAAATAAAAAACTTATTGTAATACCTTTAATAATCGTCATTTTAGAGTTTTTATTATCTCGCATTGGTCATTATTCCTCTTTAATTAGTCGTTAGCGGCAAAATACAGATAACAGCCCTTGCAGCTCTTCATTTATAACATGTTGTTTTACAACATCTTGCATAGGAGTATTTGATACTTTGTTATTTAAAATACCCACCATTTTAGCGCTTTCTCCAGCACATAAAGCCTTAACACTGTGTACGCCTAATCTTATTGCTAACATACGATCCGCTGCAGATGGATTACCGCCGCGTTGTAAGTGCCCTAGCTTAGTTACGCGCAAATCTATACTGGGATTAACGGTACTTATTTTCTCACATATATGCTCAACGCCAATTTCATCACCTTCAGATACCACCACAATAAAAGCATCCTCACTGTGATAATCACTAATTTTATTCACTAAATAAGTTATGTCTACATCACTTTCAGGTATTAATATCGAATCGGCGCCAGAGGTTAAACCGGCATAAGTGCCAATATAACCAGAATCACGTCCCATTACTTCAATAACAAACACCCTATTATGTGATTCTGCAGTATCTCTAATATTATCAATACATTGCATTGATGTGTTTACTGCTGTATCAAACCCTAAGGTGTAATCTGTACCCGCAATATCATTATCAATAGTGCCTGGAATGCCCATATACGGTATGTTAGTAATTTGTGATAACCATAAACACCCTCTAAATGAGCCATCTCCACCTATCACAATTAAAGCGTCAATATTATTATGTTCAATTGTAGCTAGTGCTAGATTTCTACCGGCGTCACCTCTAAATCTTTCACTACGCGCTGTTTTTAACACAGTACCACCTAAGTGCATGGTTTGTTGTAGGCTTTTGCAATCAAGTGTCACTAAATCATTATCAATTAAACCCTCAAACCCTTTTCGAACGCCCGACACTTTTATTCCATGTTGTTGAGCGGTTTTTACTATGGCAAATAATGCGGTGTTCATCCCAGGCGCATCGCCCCCTGAGGTTAAAACGGCAATGTGTTTAATTGGTTGCATCGGTTCACATCCTTCGACAAGCTAAACTTTAATAATTCATAATAGCTGTTTATGAGTAGGCTGTGTAAAGTAAGCGCAGTAAAGTTGATCTACTTAGGGTTTATTTGATTGTTTAATTAGTATGAAGGGAGCAGTTATAAATTGAAAAGTTGGTATGTTACTTTTGCTTTTAAAACAACATACCGTAATTTTTAATGAAGAGCCGCTGTAAAAGGAATGTTTTTACAAATTTCGGCTTCTATTGTTAGTAGCTCGTCTAAGCGTTCGTTAACTTCTTGCTTATCAAAGTATTCGTAGGCGAGTTCCACAAATAAATTTTTATGTTTTTCTTCTGATTTAGCAATTGCGACATAAAAATCTTTTTCTTTTCCTTCAGGTAGTGCCTCGGCAACTAAAGAAAAACGTTCATGTCCCCTCGCCTCAATTACCCCACCTACTAATAGTCTGTCCATTAAAAAACCGTCACGACCATGCCTAAAGTGTGCACGAATTTGTTTAATGTATAGATCTTTTTTATCATCACCCAAATTAGTATCGCGTTCAATTAATAGTTTAAGCACTTGTTTAAAATGAATTAACTCTTCAAGAGCTAAGTCAGTCATGGCTTTAACTAATTTACGCTTATCCGGATAATGTGAAAGCATTGACATAGCCATGCCAGATGCTTTTTTCTCAGCAGCAGCGTGGTCTTGTAAAAAGGTTTCGAAGTCAGCTAAAACAACTTCGGTCCATTCAAATGGCGTGTGGTATTTTAATTCAAACATAGGGATACAACTTATAAAATAATGCGTGGATTTTAGCGTATTTAAAAATAAAAATCTTTGATCGCGATTTAAATTTAACTTTCATAAGGCAAAAACTTATCAATCCGCCCTTTCGACGTTGACTCAATTTTTAATGGGTGCTTTATATCATTCCATGCAGTGACTTTACCGCCCATGTTCATTTTTTCAAAGTCAGCTAAGCTGCTGGTAATATTTAAAAACTCACATAGCTTATTAAAACTCTCGGGATTTGCTATATCAATGGCTAAAAAATCATTAGGCCGGTCAGCAAAGTAAGCATTAGCACTATTAAAATGAGTGTTATAACAATTAGTTAAATATTCATCCTGATTAATGTTTTCGAGTGAAAAATCACTAAACGTATTTAAGTAACAGCGCTTTAAATGAATATTAAAGCCCCCATCAGCACGCGTTAAATTAGTATGCATACGCACTAAAAGCTGTTTGATTGAAGGCAGCCACGCGCTAAGTTCTCGCTTTAAATATATAAATTTAGAACCTGGGTAATATTTATCTAATGTTTGATAATCGTTAAATACAGGTGTGTCTGCGATAGCCACCGCATTTTCAAAACAAGCGTTAGTGTAAGCAGTATGGGCAGTAGGTATACCAAAATCTAAAAATGCATTACATACGCTAGTCGTCCCAGTGCGTGGTAAACCAATAATAAATATTTTTTGTGTCATGGCGTTTTAAATGTCTTTTTCTGAAAACCAAAGTGATGCATCATTAGGGGGTGTTAATGCGGGTAACTGATTGTTTTTTAATTTAATGATAATTTTATTTTTTATATCTGCATGCTCAATCGCACTGCTATGATAAGCCTTAAACAAACGATCAAACTCACCGTTTTTACGCATAATAGCTAAGCCTTTCTCAACCGCTTGCGCTATTTCGGGCTTTTCTTTACTAAAAAAGAAGTAGATTGCACTTGGGTATTGCAACAATAAGTGCGGCACTATCGTGAGGTTAGCAACGGCTTCATCTTTAAAGGTATTGAGCTCAGTTTCAACCTCTAACACAGAACGAGGAAATACATCACCTCGGCCTTTTATCAACATATTAAATAACGAACTATATTCGATTGATGTCGATACAGTTAAACCGTTATCCTGCAGTATTTGTGTGTCAGGCCAATCATGCCCTTGAATAAAGTGTATGCTTTTAAAGTCGCTAAGGGTATTGATATTTAATAAGGTATTCACTTTATCCTGTGTAGTTACCAAAACACGCCATCCATATAACCCCTTAAATATAGGCACTCTAACGGGTAGTAATTGTTGCTCACGCTGTTTAGAGGTCATGGTCCAAGCTACGTTTATTTCATCAGTATGAAGAATTTGCTTTAACGCGCGGCTCTGTGGCATCGAAATACTTGAGGGTTGTAATGTAAAATTTTCTCCGCTGAATTGCAGAGCTGTTCTTAATAGTACTAACGGATATAATATTTCATCTTCACCACTGCGCATTGTTTTGGGGTATACAACATGCAAACTAGAAACGGTGTTTTTGCTATTATTTTCTATTGCCCATGCAAATGATGTCAGCGAACTGAAAAAATAAACACATGTAAAAACAATAGCTAACCGCATAATCGTTTATCTACTTAAAAGTAATAACACCGCGTTTATTATCACAATAGCAAAGGTGCTCATCATGCTCAATCCACGTGCCTTTAAATTATTGTTAATAATGGCAGAACCATGAACAACACGGCTGATAAATAATAAACCGCCTAATGCATGCACATAATGACTAGCTAACCCTTGATACTCCAATAAAAAAACTAAAATTAAGCTAATGGGCACGTACTCAATAAAATTACCATGCGCTCGGGTTGCACGTTCAAGCGCGGTATTACTACCATTACCTAACGAAATCCCTTCGGCTTTACGTATTTTTATAACATTAACACTCAAATAAATATAATAAAGGGCCAATAAGGCCGCATAGCTAGATATGATCACAGTATAGTCCATTTAATTTTTCAGCAATAATAACACATAAGTTAAGCGGTAAATCAGAAGCTTTATCATGAACTATGCTAGAGTAATTTATACATTGGAATAGTAACAAGTAAGGATAATATGTATTTAAGAACAAAAATCACCAATCACTATCGTGAAATAATAAACAGTATTGGCTTTTATCCCTCACTCCTGTCTGTTGCGTTTTTAATTTTTGCTGTACTCACTATGTCTGTTGAGTATTTAGCCCCTATTGAGCAATTTAAATCATTAATCTCATTTGTATTAGTAGACAGTGCAGAAAACGCACGAACCATATTAAGCACCTTAGCTGGCAGTATTATTTCGTTAACCGTATTTAGTTTTTCTATGGTGATGGTGGTTTTAAATGCAGCCAGCGCTAGCTTGTCACCCAGAGTCGTTCCTGGGCTTATTACCCGTAAATCGCATCAAATGGTATTAGGGTTTTATTTAGGCAGTATTATTTATTCTATTATAATGCTCATTAATATTAATAAGTTAGATAACGGAAATACGGCAATACCCTCATTAGGGGTACTCTTTGCGTTAATTTTTGGTTTGATTTCTTTGGGCTTGTTCGTTTTTTTTATTCACTCTATTTCAAAAGCAATTCAGGTTGATAACGTATTAAATGGTTTATTTAGACAAACCAAACAAGAGATCCAAGACATCATCAACAAACAAGGCGATAACCCCGTTGATAACTTTCCTGAATTTTCAAATTGGCATTCAATAAAAAGTACTACTGAGGGTTACTACAAAGGGGTTCACACAAATAAGCTGTGTGCTATTTTGGCTGAAGAAAAAATAGAACTTTTTATTACCGTTAAGCAAGGTTACTTTACCGTTAAAGGCTACCCGTTCTTAAAGTGTAATAAAGACATTTGTGAAAACGAAGAGTTAATAGAGAAAATTTTAGACTGCTTTATTTTTTATATAGAAGAATACATTAGCGATCATTACCGTTATGGATTAACCCAAATTTCTGAAATTGCTGTAAAAGCAATGAGCCCAGGGATTAACGATCCGGGGACAGCGGTTAAAGCTATTGATATGCTGAGTATTTTATTGATTGCTCGCCTAAAGATTAATGCGATTAACTACGCGTGTTATCAACCAGAAGAAGCCCCTTTACTCTATTTTCATGAAACCAGTTTTGATGAATTACTGCACGATAACTTCACTCCTTTGCGCAATTATGCCAAAGCAGATGCCTATGTAATGACCAATGTTATTGAAGCATTTAAAAATATTTTGTTTATTGCCAACGAGGATGTTGAGGCTCGAAACAGTGTGTTTAATTATTTAGGTGCCATTGTTGATGATATTAATCAGCACATTTGTAATGAGTATGACCGACGAGAAATTAGAAATATGCTACAAGCAATAGTGCGAATTAGTGAGTTACAAGGTAAGCAGTTGGTGGCACGTTTTGAGCAGCACCGACCTATTAGCGAGTAAGCTCTGTAGAGCTATTTATTCTGCCGAGGGACTAAGAGTTATCGCCCTCGGCAGCGCCTATTTGGCATTGAAAGATCATCAAACCCTAATCTATATAATAAATTGCATAGCTTGACGCGCTAATTGTAATTTCACCCGCATGATAGGCATCAGGGACATAATTACCAGGTGCACTGTCTGCCATCATTACTTTTTCACTGCGCATGTACGGTGTAGATGGCATATCAAGCGGGGTTAACGACGCGCTATATAAGCCTTTTAACTCTACATCAAAGTCGTCACTTAGCTCTTTTGCCGCGACTTTGGCTTGTTTAATTGCCAGTTTTTGTGCTTTTTTATGCAGCTCATCGTAGTTGCTAGCTAAAAATTGCGTTTGTCTAATTTCATTAATGCCATTATTAACTAAGCTCTGTAATAATTCAGGGTATTTATTAATTGTAGAAAGTTTAATGGTGAGCGTTCTTGATACCTTAAAGCCAGTAAACTCTTGTTTACCTGTTTCACGATTATATTGGTTATCACGGTATATAGAAATTTGACCGGCATTAATATCCGCATCATCTACCCCTAGTTTTTTTACTAAACTTATTGCACTGGCCATAGTGGTATCGGTTTGTTTTTTTGCTGCAATTAAGTCTTTATCTATTTCAGTAATGCCCACCGTTAATAAAACATGATCCGGCATCGTCGTTAGTGAAGCTTCACCTTTAACATAAATATGCGGCTCTTCTGGGGCGTTGCTCGCATAAGCTGATGTACTGAGTAATGCGGCGGTTAAAATCGAAAGCGTTTTCATAAGTCTATCCTTTTAAATTTGATTGCCTCAGTTAACACCTTATGCGGTTAATTAAAGATGAACAAGCATAAAAAAACAGGCAAAAGCCTGTTTTTTTTAATCTCTACTGTAATTAAATGCTGCAACGTTTGTAGTTACGGTATTTTGGTAACCAGTAGTTTTTGTCGATGGCTGCCCACAGCGCATCGTCTGAAATTTCAAGGGCAACGCCCTCTTCAATTGCCTTTTTAGCCACTGCAAACGCAATACGTTTACTAAGCGTTTCAATTTCAGTCAGTGCCGGTAGTAAGCTGCCTTTACCTGTATTAGCTAAAGGTGACGACTCAGCCAACATTTCGCTCGACATAATTAGCATCGCATCGGTAATACGGGTTGCTTTGGCGGCAATAACACCTAAGCCAATACCCGGGAATATGTAACTATTATTACATTGTGGAATTGGGTAAGTCACACCGTTATAAACAACTGGGTCGAATGGGCTGCCAGTTGCAACAATTGCTTTGCCATCAGTCCATTTAATTACATCTTCTGGGTAGGCTTCTACTTGTTTAGATGGGTTACTTAACGGGAAAATAATTGGCGATTCACATTTAGCATGCATAGCGCGAATGACTTGCTCGGTAAATAAACCAGGTTGGCCAGATACACCAATTAAAATATCTGGTTCAGCACAGTGCATTACATCTAATAATGACGCGTATTCGCCGCTGTAAGTCCAATCTGCTAGGCAGCTCGTTGGTTGCGCTAACATTTGTTGGAAGTCGCGTAAGCCTTGCATACCATCTGTTAATAAGCCAAAACGGTCAACCATAAATACTTGGCTGCGTGCCTGTGCTTCACTGATGCCCTCAGCAACCATAGTGCTAACAATTTGTTCAGCAATACCACAGCCTGCAGAGCCTGCGCCTACAAAAACAACTTTTTGAGTTGATAATTTAGCACCTTTAACACGACATGCTGCTAATAAAGACCCCACAGTAACCGACGCAGTACCTTGAATGTCATCATTAAAGCTACAAATTTCATTACGGTAACGCTTTAATAATGGCATTGCATTAGGCTGAGCAAAATCTTCAAACTGCAGTAACACATTTGGCCAGCGACGTTTAACTGCTTTAATGAATAAGTCTAAAAACTCATCGTATTCGTCTTGTGCAATACGTTTATGGCGAGCACCCATGTACATTGGGTCGTTTAATAATTTTTCGTTATTGGTTCCCACATCGAGCATAACCGGTAACGTATAAGCTGGGCTAATACCGCCACACGCGGTATACAAAGAAAGCTTACCAATTGGAATCCCCATGCCACCAATACCTTGGTCGCCAAGACCTAAAATACGCTCACCGTCGGTAACAACAATCACTTTTACTTTGCCTTTTGTGGCATTACGTAAAATATCGTCAATGTGAAAGCGATCTTCATAGGAAATAAATAAACCACGGGCACTGCGATAAATATCAGAAAACTTTTCACAGGCATCACCCACTGTTGGGGTGTAGATAATAGGCATCATTTCTTCGATATGATCGCGCACTAAACGGTAATAAAGCGTTTCGTTATTATCTTGAATGGCGCGTAAATAAATGTGCTTATTTAAGTTGTCGTTAAAACTTGAGTATTGTTGGTAACAACGCTCAACTTGCTCTTCTATTGTTTCGTAACGAGGAGGAAGTAAACCAGCAAGATTAAAGTGTTCACGTTCTTTTTGGCTAAAAGCACTTCCTTTATTCAATAGTGGGGTTTCAATTAGGCCTGGGCCAGAATAAGGAATATAAAGATAATTTGGATCGGTATTTGTAGTCATATTTCCAAGCTTTACTGAATCTTAAGTAATGATCTGCCATTATCATTGTTAAAGGCTAAATTGCAATGACATTTAAGCTTGTCAGACCATTGAAAATTTACAAATACAAGCGCTACTTTAGTATAAAGCCACTCATATTTGGTGAATATGTTAGCTGGCTGTTGTGAGTTTATAAAAATTAAAACGGGCATTAGACCAGCGTTTGCTGTGTGCAATGATTACAACAGTGTCAGTTATTTTTAGATTTGCTAATTTTTTACGTTAGTTAACATACTATTTTCAATCAAATAATCATTAACTATTAAGCTGTTACATAAATAACAGCAGGTAATACATTAGCTGCAAACCTGCTGTTGATTATACATGTTTTAGAATTTAAATGAGGCTTTATTATTACTTAAATCCGATAATGCCATCCCTTCCCTGCGAGGATCGGCGGCGCCATACAAACGGTTGTTTTTAACTTCTACCGCATGCAGCCCAGAGTTTAAGTCAATCACGCGCACATCATGGCCGCGCTTTTTAAGCTTTGGTACCACCGCTTCAAGTGCAGTGCCTTTTTCTACGCTGGTGTAGTCGTTGCGATTAGTGGTTCGCGGTAAATTAATGGCTTGTTGCGCATTCAAATCCCAATCTAAAACGCCAATAACAACTTGCGCTACATAATCAATAATGCGACTACCACCAGGAGAGCCGACCACTAAACGTAAGCTCCCATCTTGATTAAATACCATCACGGGTGACATTGAGCTGCGCGGACGTTTATGGGCTTCTACTCTGTTAGCCACTAACTTGCCATTTTTACGCGGCGAGAGTGAAAAATCAGTCAGCTGATTATTTAAAATATAACCATTAACCATCACTGTTGATCCAAACGCCATTTCAATAGAGCTGGTCATTGAAACAGCATTGCCTTTGCTATCCACAATTGATACATGCGAGGTAGAGGGCAATTCAAAAGAATCATCATTTGCATAGCTTAAGTGATCAACAGGGTTGCCTGGCAATGCTTTTTGATCTTTTTCAGTAATTAATTTTGCGCGGGTGGCAATATAGTCTTTATTTAATAACTCTTGAGTAGGTACTTGGGTAAAGTCAGGATCGCCTATGTATTTATTACGATCGGCAAACGCAATACGTGACGCTTGGCTAAAGTAATGAATTGCCTCGGCACTATTGGCTTTAATGTTTGCCATGTCTTTGTGTTCAAGCAAGCCTAAAATTTGTAGTACTGAGATACCGCCACTACTTGGCGGCGCCATCGAGCAGACATTATAAACTCGGTATTTTATACAAACGGGTGCACGCTCTTTACTGCTGTAATTAGCAAGATCTTGCTCAGATAATTTACCAGGCGCAATTTTTGACTGTTGTACTGCTTTTACCATGGCTTTTGCATTATCACCTTTATAAAAAGCATCTATCCCTTTTGAAGCAATGTCTTTATATAAATTAGCTAATGGCTGATTTTTTTTAATACTGCCGACTTTGATCACTTCACCATTGGGAAAAAAATACTCATTTATGACCGGCATACTCATAACACCAGGGTTTAACTGCCTAACGAGTAAGCCATGTAATCGTGGAGATACTTCAAACCCTTGTTCAGCAAGCGCAATAGCTGGCTTAAATAACGTTGCCCATGGCAAGTTACCATATTGTTTATGGGCACTGGCAAACGCATGTAAAATACCTGGTACACCTACAGAGCGACCACCTACAACTGCTTCAATCCATTTAACAGCTTTGCCATGTTCATTTAAAAACAGGTTTTCATCGGCATTACTGGGGGCTGTTTCGCGACCATCAAAACTGGTTAGTTTATTGTTAGCTTTGTTGTAATACATCATAAACGTACCACCACCAATGCCTGATGATTGCGGCTCAACTAATGTAAGCACTAATTGGGTGGCAATAGCCGCATCAACGGCGCTTCCGCCTTGGGCTAAAATGGCCTTACCCGCTTGTGAGGCATAAGGATTTGCAGCCGCAACCATGTATTTATCGCCAGGTACTAATTGCTTTTGTACTACCCCTGTGGCGGCTTCTGGTTCACGGGTTTCAATTTGACTTGCTTGCTGTGCAAATAAAGGTAAAGACAGTGCACTTAAAGAGAGAGCAAATAACGAGTTGAGCTTAAAATTCATAATTACTGATTAAACTTAAATTGCATGGAAGATAATTGGCATCTTAAAGTTAAACAGGCACAATATGCAAAAATAAATATAAAAAAATGATCATTAAATGCTTAATTTACCTCTTCAGCCGCGTTATGTTTTACCCCCCTTGTGTTTAATTGTATTAAGTACGCTCTTAGCATGGCTTGGTATGAACAATGAGCTTGAGTTTAATCGCCCATTAATTGAACAAGGCCAACTATGGCGTTTATTTACCAGTCAATTTGTACATGCTAACTGGGTACACCTAGGTTTAAATTGTGCTGGTATCGCGCTTATTTGGTTATTGCATGGTGAATACACTACACCTAAGCAATACAGCTTTAATATCGCACTCCTTGCGCTTTGGTGTGGCTTGGGTGTTTATTGGTTTTGTCCAACAATCATTATTTATACAGGGCTGAGTGCGCTATTGCATAGCGTGATCGTGTGGGGGGCCATAAAAGATGTCACTGTTGGGTTAAAATCAGGTTATATCTTGTTTATTGGCGTATGGATAAAGCTTATTCTTGAGCAAGTTAATGGTCCAAGCGCAGAAATTGGTCAACTTATTCAATCAACGGTGGCCGTTGATGCGCATTTAATTGGCGCAATTGGTGGGGTTTTATTAGCTGTGCCGCTGGTTGTAAAACACATCAAAAACGATAATAAACACAGTTAAAAAACGCCACATAAGTGGCGTTTTTATTTTTAGTCGATTAAAGCGTTTCTTTAAACAGTTTATAAATTCGACGGTATTCATCTAACCAGCTCGAAGGCTGAACAAAACCATGCGGTTCTACTGGGAAGATTGCTGTTTCAAAGTTTTCTTTTTCAAGTTCTATTAAACGCTGTACTAAACGTACTGAATCTTGAAAGAACACGTTATCATCAACCATAGGCGCATTTATTAATAAATGCTTTTTAAGCCCTTCTGCATAATAAATAGGTGAACTACGCTCATAGGCAATCGGGTCAACATCAGGGTGATTCAAAATGTTAGCCGTATAACCTGTGTTGTAATGAGCCCAATCAGTCACTGGACGAAGCGCTGCGCCTGATTGAAACAAGTCTGGTGCGGTAAATAACGCCATGAAGGTCATAAACCCACCATAAGAGCCACCGTAAGTCCCTACCGCTTGGATATTAACATTGGCATTATCCGCCATCCATTTTACGCCATCGGCTAAATCTTGTGTTTCAGGTGTTCCCATTTGGCGATAAATAGCCGTTCGCCAATCACGACCATAGCCTTTAGATGCGCGGTAATCCATATCCATTACTACATAACCTTCATCTGCTAGTAATGAATGGAACATAAATTCACGGAAGTAGCCAGACCACCCCATGTGTGAATTTTGCAAGTACCCTGCACCGTGGTTAAAAATAACTGCTTTGCGGGTTTTGCCTGTTTCACCCTCTTGGTAATCAGCTGGGTAATATACTTTGGCGTATATGGGCTGATCTGTATGACTTGATGGCACAGCAACAATTTTAGGCGCTGTGAGTTTTTTAGCTAAAAACGCATCAGATACCGTATTGGTTAAACGAGTAGCGGTTGTGTTTGCTTTAGCCTCTGCCACATAAAGTTCAGTCGGCATAGTGATTTTAGAATGTCTAAGTAATAACTTAGATTGATCAGGGCTTAAGGTGTAATCCGTCATACCGTTTAAGTCGGTTACTTGCTCACTAACACCTGTTTGTGGATTAACACGGTATATTTCGTAAAGACCCGGATGCTCAATATTCGCTTTATAGTAAATAGCACTATTGTCATCAGTAAGGGTTAAGTCAGACACTTCAAACTCACCTTGTGTTAAAGCCGTAGCCTTGCCATTTAAAGGTTTTTTATAAAGCTGACTGTACCCCGACTCTTCCGATAAATAATAAAGCGTAGTTGAGTCATTTAACCAACCAAAGTCGTTAAACGCATACGCAATCCACGCATCGTCATGTAAACGGTGTTGAGATACGAGTTTGTTATTTTCAAAATCAACAGTGGCCAACCAACGATCTTTGTTATCCCATGCTTCAAGCATAATCGCCACTTGGCTGCCATCATCGTTCCAGCTGATAGGCGATTGATCCCATCCCCAGTCTGAAATTACATTAATGCCACGCGGTTGTTTCTTAGACTTATACGTTTTGCCTTCGCGGGCATAGTTTTCTTTTTTAACCTCAGCGAGTACATCTTCATCAAAACCAGGCAAGGTATTAAACCCTAAAGTAGTTTGGCTTTGATCTGCAAGGTTAATATAAACAATTTCAGAAGTTTGCTCTTTAGCGTCAGCCACACGACGGCGAACTTTTTTAGGCTCTATTGTCGCATCATCAGTGATGTAGTTAGGCATAATGTCGCCTTCACCACGCCATGAACTTTTTTCTTGAACAACCACAATTAACGCGTCGCCATTTGGAGAAAGCTGGGCTTCATCAACCGTGTTGCCATCGCCTAAATAGTAATACGTGTTGGCAATTGAGCTATTTTGGGTTTTAACTTGCTCATTTCGCGCATACTTATCTTGTTTGTTTTTATGCTGCAGTGCAATGTAATCAATCAGCTTATGTTGCTCTTTGGCAATATAAGTTGTTGGCTCTTTTATACCTTGTGGTTTGTCAGCCAGCTTTAAATTAGCAATTTCACGGGTTAAACCTGTGGTTAAATCTACTTTAAAAAAGATATTACCTTGGCGATACGCTAAGTTACCATCGTTTAAAAATTGTGGTTTTGACTCGGTGGCTGAGCTTTGCGTAATTTGCTTAATTACGCCTGACTGTACGTTTTTAATAAATATGTTGCCTTCAAACACATAAGCTTGAAGTGATTTATCGTTAGAAAAAACAGCTTTACTTGAGCCTACGCTGTGAAGCTGATTTAAAGCCACTTGCTCTGCTGTTTGAGCGTTTACAGCTTGAGTGAATAAATCTCTTAGCTCACTACCTTGTTGTTTTCGCGCGTAAATAACAGTACTTGAGTCAGCACTCCAAAATGCACCTTGCGGTTGACGTCCAATCCAATCAGGGTGAGCCATCGCTTGTTCAAGCGTAATTTTTGAGACACCCATGTCTGCAGGTGTGTTAACAACACTTGCAACCTTGGTATTTGTTTGAATAGCTGAGTCATTAGAAGTTGTGGCGGTTGCTGTACAGCCCGCTAACATAACACTTGACGCAACAGCCATTGCAACAAGTGTTTTAGAAGATGAAAATTTAAAAATCATAGTGCTTCTTGACGGTTATTATAATTAACCGTATTTAAGCAGAAGCACCTTTATAATTGCAATTATTTAAGATAAACAACGCTGATATCGGGGTGAGTAACCCGTTTATTCAACCGTTAAATCAAGCCATACCATACGGTGGTCACTTGATGCGTTTCTATCTTTGATTAAACGGTACAATTCGCTTTGTTTTTTCGGCCAAAATACGCCACCATCTTTAATGGTTAGTCCATAATTTGAAGGCAGAACGTAATCAACGCGTGCCTGCCAGTTAGCAGTGTAATTTTTAGCATAAGCTTGTGGGTATTGCTCTTTAGCGCCCTCACTGGTTGGAATAAAACCGGCATTAATCATCGGGCTTTTAAGTAACTGATCTGTTGTATTTGTGCGCTTTTTATCGCCCTCAGGGGCGGCATTTAGGTCACCTAAAATCACAAAGCGTGATTTTGCTGCAAGGCCGCCCTTTTTACCGTTATCGTCATACAGGTAACTTTCGTTATTAACGTAATCAGCAATTAATCTAATTTCATCATGATTACGAATGCCGTTTCTGTCTTCATCACCATCAAACACAGGCGGCGTAGGATGCGAGGCTAACATATGAACTACTTTATCATTTACTTTTACCGGTATATCCCAAAACGATTTAGAGCTTAAACGTAAAGCATTCCATTCTTCTTCGTTATACCAATTTGTATTGGTTTTTGGATCTACCGGCATTTTCACATTCGGTAAATCTTTGTGCTTAAACGTTTGCAGGGTTCTGATGTTGTCAAAATCAATGGGGTAACGAGACAAAAACGCCATTGCGTAGTGGCCTTCAAAAAATCCAAAACCTTGCGCATCACCCATCACACCATTTTTTTTGCCGTTATTGTCCAAGTCAAACTCAGTTGCTAAGCCGGTATTAACGGGGGCAATGTAAACGTATGGGTAATCAATTACTGCTTGATTATTTTGCCCTACATTTAAATAATGGCTTTTAAAATACTCGATACCTTGCTCTTTTGGAATGTAGTCAAACTCATTGAGTAGTACTACATCTGGGCGGACGCGCTGGATTATTTCAGCAATATTTTTAATTTGCTGGTGGTTTGAACGCAGTGCATTTACCAGTGCATCACTTTTTACTTGTTCATTTTTAGCGGTGTAATTAGTGGCATCCATACTGACATTAAAGGTTGCTACGCGTAGCGATTCAGCCAATACAGGGCTGCTAGAAAAAACAGCAAATAACACACTACTGATTGCTGTAATACTAAGATTACGTTTCATTATATGAATCCATCTATAATTAATAATAAAATTGTGCTGCTGACTATAACCCACAAAGTAATTGCCATCAAAAATGGCTTTATACCTGCTTGCTTAAGAACCGATAGTGACAAACCACTGCCAATTAAAAACAGTGTAACCACTAATAATTGCTTAGCTGCACTATTAATGAGTTCCCATGTGGATGAAAACGACGGCATATAAGTATTAATTAATGCAGCTAATAAAAAGCCCACAATAAATAAAGGAATACTCGCCTTTTCATCAGAGCGCATAAACACTCCCGCAAGCGTAGTGTATGGAATAATCCACATAGCACGAGTAAGCTTCACTGTTGTTGCTATGCTCAGTGCCACTGCACCATAAGTAGCCGATGCACCTACCACGCTGCTGGTATCATGAATTGCAAGTGCAGCCCATAATCCAAACTGCTCTTGGGTTAATTCAAAATAGTGCCCAATTGCAGGGAATAATAATAACCCTACACCATTGAGTAAAAATACGATACCCAGCGCCACAGCCACTTCATGATCTTTAGCTTTTATAACCGGTGCCATGGCCGCAATAGCGCTACCACCACAAATAGCGGTTCCAAAGGAAATTAACACGCCTGTGTTACGATTAAGTTTAAACACTTGAGTTAAAATTTCGCCAAGCCCAATTATGGCAGTAATACTGACAATTGTTAACACTAAAGAGCTGCGACCAACCTCAATTACCTGATTAAAATCAACAGCAAACCCCAACCCCACAACCGCCAACTTTAGCATCCATTTACTGGCCTTTTGTGATAACTCAGCAAACGGGTTACCTAAGGTAATAGCAAATATAGCGCCTAAAACCAATGCACTTCCTGCTCCAATAAAAGGAGTCATACACAGTGCGAGTGAGAGTATAAATGTTGGCTTATGCAATTTAGTGATAATCACTATTTTAAGGCCGAATAAGTTTATTAGTCAGTTTATGGACAACGGGAGCAACAAATATAACTGTAGGAAAGGCAATGCAAAAGGCAAATAACCACGCTTTAAGCCAGATAGATACGATGTTATCGACCATACCAACATTAAATAAAGAAATAACTAACGACATAAAACCTGACATGAAAAGTGCCATAAAAAAGGCAAACACAATAGTACGAAACTTTGGATGGATCATTGAAAAGAACCTTTAGAAGGTAAAGCGATATATTGAAGTTAAGTTCAATTTATCGCTTTGTTTTTTAACTTATAATAGCGATTTGCTGGTAGCTAATACACCGGGGTAATCTTGCTCTGGTAAACACATTGCGAGTTCACCAAGGCGTTCACCTAATTGCTGTAAATTATCAGCAGATACATTAATGTGGCCCATTTTGCGACCAGGTTTTACACTTTTACCGTACCAATGGCTGGTTACATCTGCTGTTTTTAACACATCAGTAGGGATTTGTGCTTGGCCTAATACATTTATCATAGCAGTCGGTTGCTTAAGTTGCGTACTACCCAAAGGTAAGCCGGCAACAGCGCGCATATGGTTTTCAAATTGCGAGCAATGAGCACCTTGTTGCGTCCAATGGCCTGAGTTATGAACTCGCGGCGCAATTTCATTAACCAGTAATGTACCTTGCACATCAAAAAACTCAATGGCGAGTACACCCACATAATTAAGCTCATTCGCAATTCGGGTAAATGCCGTGATTGCTTGTTGTTCTAGTTGGCTATTATTGTTTTTACCTGCAACCGAAAGCGTTAACACACCCTCGGTGTGCTCGTTTTCAGTTAATGGATAAATAGCAACATGGCCGTGTTTATCGCGCGCACCAATAATAGAGACTTCACGATCAAACGGGATCATTTTTTCTGCAATTATGGTGTGCGGAGCGTGCTCAGTGCCTGATGCAATAAAATCAGCCATTTCAGCCCAAATTTGCTCAATTTGATCGTCTGATTTTAAACGCCATTGGCCTTTACCATCGTAACCCGCTTGGCATGTTTTAATGACTAATGGCTTACCAAGTGTTTGAACCGCGAGTTCAAGATGCGCTTTTTCTGTAATTAATTGATATGGCGCGCATGCGACCGCGGTTTTATCTAGGAGCGCTTTTTCAAGCGCACGGTCGCCACCGGTTTTAATGGCTTGTTTGCCCGGATAAAACTTATTGCTATTACAACACTGTGTAAGTACATCATCTGGAATATGTTCAAACTCGGCCGTAATAGCATCAGCGTTTTCTATCGCTTGTTCGAGCGTTGTTGGGTACACTTCATTGGTAAGCGGATGTACAATCTTTTTGCTGCCTACATCATAAGCAACCACATTTAAATTAAGTGGTGCACCAGCTAAGCTCATCATTCGTGCTAGCTGCCCTGCCCCTAAAATTAAAATATTCATGATCACTCTGCAGGATTTGGGTTAGCTAAAACAGTCTCAGTTTGTTCTTTACGGAACGCTTCGATTTTTGCGAAGATTTCTGGGTTTTGACATCCTAAAATTTGTGCCGCTAATAAACCTGCGTTTGCAGCACCGGGCTCACCAATAGCAAGAGTGCCTACCGCAACACCTTTTGGCATTTGGCAAATAGATAACAGAGAATCTACACCGTTTAGCGCTTTAGATTTAACGGGTACGCCTAAAACTGGCAGAGATGTAAACGCTGCCGCCATTCCCGGTAAGTGCGCCGCGCCACCTGCGCCTGCAATAATAACTTTAATACCGCGTTCTGCGGCTGAACTTGCGTAATCGGCAAGTAATTGAGGAGTACGGTGGGCAGAAACCACTTTAGTTTCATACTCAATGCCAAATTTTTCTAGCATAAGGGCGGCGTGTTCCATGGTTGGCCAATCTGATTTAGAACCCATAATAATGCCAACAGTCATAAATACTCCTCAGTAATGTATTTTAAGAATAGCGGACTTATGTCCGGTTTTATGGCGGGTATTATATACTTAAATGCTGCACTAATGCGACCAGCAGGCAATAAAAAAGCCATGTTAAACATGGCTTTTTTAAACAGCGAAACAATCAGCAATTAAGCTTCTTTACTCGCTAAATATTCGCTGTAGTTTCCCCTAAAGTCGATTATTTTACCGTCTTTAATTTCCCAAATACGGGTAGCAACTGATGATACAAACTGACGATCGTGTGATACAAACATCAAGGTACCTTCATATGCTTCAAGTGCTAAGTTAAGCGCTTCTATAGATTCCATATCCATGTGGTTAGTCGGTTCATCCATTAATAAGATATTTGGTTTATGCATCATGATTTTACCAAAGAGCATACGACCTTGCTCACCACCTGAGATAACTTTTACAGATTTTTTGATATCGTTTTGTGAAAACAACATACGACCTAAGAAACTACGAACAACTTGCTCATCGTCGCCCTCTTGTTGCCATTGCTCCATCCACTCAAACAAATTCATGTCTTTTTCAAACTCATCGGCATGATCTTGTGCATAGTAGCCAATGTTTGCATTTTCAGACCATTTAAACTCACCGCTTTTAGGCGCTAAACGTCCTGCTAAAGTGTTTAATAATGTTGTTTTACCCACACCATTTTCACCAATAATAGCAATGCGTTCACCTACTTCAACCAAACCCTCAAGGCCTGAGAATAAAGTTTCTTCAAAACCTTGCGATAAGCTAGTCATTTCTAGTGCGTTACGAAATAACTGCTTTTCTTGTTCAAAACGAATAAACGGTGTTTGACGTGACGACGCTTTTACTTCGTCTAATTGAATTTTATCAATTCGTTTTGCACGTGAAGTGGCTTGCTTTGCCTTTGATGCGTTGGCAGAAAAGCGCGATACAAATTGTTGAAGCTCTGCTATTTGGCTTTTCTTTTTGGCGTTTTCACTTAATAAACGTTCGCGTGCTTGAGTAGCTGCAAACATGTATTCATCGTAGTTACCCGGGTAAATACGTAGTTCACCGTAGTCAATATCGGCCATGTGCGTACATACCGAATTTAAAAAGTGACGGTCATGCGAGATGATGATCATGGTACAGTCACGTTGATTCAATACATCTTCAAGCCACTTAATTGTATAAATGTCCAAGTTATTGGTAGGCTCATCGAGCAGCATGATATCAGGGTCTGAAAACAAAACTTGAGCTAGAAGCACACGAAGTTTAAAACCTGGTGCAATTTCTGACATAGGTCCGTAGTGCTGCTCTGTAGCAATACCCACACCTAATAGTAACTCACCCGCTTTAGATTCAGCCGAGTAACCGTCCATTTCAGCAAATTCAGTTTCAAGATCGGCTACTTTCATGCCGTCTTCTTCACTCATTTCAGGTAGGCTATATATACGGTCACGTTCTTGTTTGATATCCCACAATTCTTTATGACCCATAATCACGGTATCAATAACAGAATATTCTTCGTAGGCGAATTGATCTTGGTTTAGTTTAGCAACGCGCTCATTTGGATCAGTACTTACGTTACCCGAAGATGGTTCTAATTCACCACTAAGGATTTTCATAAACGTTGATTTACCGCAACCATTAGCACCAATTAAACCATAACGGTTTGATTCGCCAAATTTAGCTGAGATATTTTCAAATAACGGTTTAGCACCAAATTGCATGGTGATGTTTGCTGTACTAATAATAGCGCTACCCTCCAAGGGAGACTGAAGTATTTAAATTGCGCGCAGTTTAAACCAAATCACCGTTTTTTTCTATGAAAGTTTATAGCACCAAACTCAAAGTAAACGGTGGCTGTTTATTAACTATAAAAGCAATTAAATAGCCAAAGTACTGGGCGAGTAAATGTGCTGAAAAGGTGGGTAAAACTCATTATTGTACTGTTGATGCAGTAAAAAAATGTTTATTAAAAAACAACTAGCATAAAACCTTTATAAATTATTTAATCGCGTTTACAGGCGACTTGGTCGCATTTTACTTTTATTAACAATTAATACGGCTATATTAACGTTTTTTATAGTATTAGAGTTTTAGCTCTACCCATGCCGACAGGCGCAACTATGAAAAAAATTCAACACTCCCTCTCCTGCATTTAAGCCTAATGTCTTATTCCAAAATTAAATGGCAGTTTATACGGCTACAAAATAAAAACAGCATTAACTTAAAATGAACAAGCTGCGTGTTTTGTGCTAATTGTCATTGATAATTTTTCACTTTTGAGCCTTTTATTGCTTTGCTAGTCTGCACGACTTCGAATTTAGTAATTATAAAAACGCCTTTAATTTAGTCAAGGCACACACAATGAAAAGAAAATTAGTATCGCTAGCAATTGCGGGTGTTTTAGCTGCTCCAAGTGTTTCAGCAGTAGAAGTGTTTAAGGATGAAAAAAATACAGTCGCAGTAGGCGGATACATTGATGCGCGAGTGATAAATACTCAAGGTCAAAACGAAATCGTCAATGGTGCCTCACGAATTAATTTTGATTTTAAACGCCAAATAAAAAACGGCTGGGAAGCAATGGCTTTAGTTGAATGGGGTGTCAACCCTGTTGGCAGTAGCGATATTGTATATAACAACCGTTTTGAATCTATTCAAGATGAGTTTTTATATAATCGTTTAGGCTATGCAGGACTTAAACACGATAAATACGGCCAAATTACGATTGGTAAACAATGGGGTGCGTGGTTTGATGTTGTGTATGCAACAAACTACAGCTATGTATGGGATGGTAACGCTGCCGGTGTTTACACTTACAACAAAGACGATGGTGCCGTAAATGGTACTGGTCGTGGTGATAAAACACTGCAATACCGTAATAGCTACAACGACTTTGACTTTAGTGTTCAAACTCAGTTAAAAAACAGCGCTTTTTATACTTGTGATGTAAGTAATATTACAGAATCACAATGCCAAGCAAATTTTGAGTCTGGAGATGCTGCTGCACAACAAGTTGAATTTAACTATACGTTTGGCGGTGCAGTAACCTATAACGTGACTGATAAGCTAAAACTGACCGCGGGTATTAACCGCGGCGAGTTTAAATTAACGTATGGCGACGGAACAACCCGCTCTGTTGACGATTTAATTTATGGTGCAGGTGTTATTTGGGGCAATATTGATGCGCCAGGCTTGTATGTAGCCGCTAATATCAACAAAAACGAAAACCACGATACAGATAACATAGGTCGTTTAATTAAAGATGCGATTGGTATTGAAACATTTGTGTCGTATCGCTTTGATAACGATTTTAGACCATTTATTGCCTATAACTTATTTGATGCAGGTGATGACTACGTAATTCAACCAAACTTTAATGCCGATCCTAACGATGTATTTAAGCGTCAGTTTGCAGTTATTGGTGTGCATTACTTAATTGACCAAGACACACAACTTTATGTAGAAGCACGTAAAGACTTTGGTGATTTTGAAAGTAATAATAAACAGCAGCAAGCGCTAATGGAGCAATCTGAAGATGACGGTATTGCTTTTGGTTTTAGATACGTTCTTTAATATCAGTTGAGCTTTCAAGCTTAAAAAAACTTAAAGCCCTGCAAAATAGCAGGGCTTTTTTTCGATTTGTTTAGTTGAAGCTTGAGCTATTTTTTCTTAAATGCTTTTTTTAACGCACGCGTCCCCTCTGTTGGCCCTAGAATAAGCCATAAAAAAGCAACCCCTCCTGGGACTAAAACTGCTTTTAATATTGGCCCTAGCAAATAAGAATAAAAATAAATTAGTGGAATAAAAAGTACATAACCAATAACACGTTTGATAAACTTCATGTAACATCCTTATAAAAATGAGTGTGCTCAAAATATTAATTGAGCGCGCTCAATTAATCAAATAATGATTTAGCCCTTTTATTTAACAAACAAGTAAAGCATTGAAATATAATGAGTAAAAAAGAAAAGACACGCGATAAAATTTTAGCTTCAGCATGGGAATTATTTTTGTTGCAAGGTTACGATCACACATCAACAAGAGAAATAGCGATTGCAGCCAATGTTGCTGTAGGTACAGTGTTTAGTCATTTTGAAAATAAAATTGATTTATTGATGGCCGGTATGCAACAACAAATAGCCGTTATTATTAACCAAGCAAAGCAGTTAGATACGCAGCACTCCCCTCGATTAAAGTTACGTCATTACGCTCATCCGCTTTATTCTTTTTATTGTGAAAATAGTGAATTTAGTAAGCTATTAATTAGCGACATCATTTGGAGAACGTCTTTATTTAAAGCGCAGATGGATGAATTTAAACAACTGCTTTTTAGTGAACAACCGAAGTTTGATGAAACAAAAGCAAGCGTAATGATGGACTGTTATTTTATGACCTTAATCGATGGGTTAAACGATCCCTTACCTAATGCTGAAAATATGCTTAGACAGTTAAGTAATAAAATAGCGCTTTTGTAATTAAGTCCTAAACGTATAGACCGGTGCTGATATAAATAAAGCACCGCCAACCTTTTTTGTTATTTAAATTCTTTAATTAACGACCCAGATAGCCAAACTCAATAAGCGTTATAAACCCACCACTCCACTTATGACTAAATTGATAATTTATATTACCCCATTGCTAAGACTACATTTAAACGCCATTAGTATGATGTGTTCTTTTTTATGTTACCTTACATCCACCAGCCAGCCATTTACACCATAAAATAAGGTAATTTATAGCAAAAAGGCTTAACTGTATATATGTGGCTGTGATCCATTTCTGTGTTGATAGAATAAAATTTCAATATTAATCAACAATTAAAAGAATTCGTCAAAAAC
>NZ_JBEOOG010000034.1:0-41346 GCF_040308965.1 Pseudoalteromonas sp. MER144-MNA-CIBAN-0113 | reverse complement strand
TATGATAATTTAAACGAGTCAGGTAAAGTGGCCTGACTTAAACAAACTGGTCTCCGATGAACTCGGGGCGATTCAATTTCATATTTATCAAATCCCCTGATTATTAGACTGAGTAAATATATGTACTAATAGTTGAGTGTATATTTTCTCTATTTGTAACAAGTCGCTAATGGGCACATGTTCATTAACTTGATGAATGGTCTGGTTTAAAACCCCGCACTCTATCACTTGCGTGTTTTTACTTGCAAAAAACCGCCCATCTGAAGTCCCGCCGCTGGTACTAAGTACTGGATAGCTTCCGGTCACGTTAAATATTGCCTGCTCTAGCTGAGCGAGTAAGCAGCGCTCTGCCCTATGGCTTGTATAATAAGGTTCACATGGACGCTCCCATTGCACCGTTAAATATTCGTTTAAATCATTCAGTGCAGTAAGTACCAGCTGTTTCACATCTGTACTTTTATACCCATGGCTGTAGCGAATATTAAACGTAATATCACATTGAGCAGGCACTAAATTATCAAGCACGTTATCAATATTAATACCGGTAACTTGCAAGCTTGTTTTTGAGCTTGGCTCATCTAAAAGCCAATCAATTTGGATTAATCTATTCACTACTTCAGCGCTGATATGCGCAGCATTGATAGTATTTTCAGGATAGGCCACGTGTCCTGCTTTTCCTTGAATAGTTAAACGCGCTGACAGCGCGCCACGTCGGCCATTTTTTATGGTGTCGCCCACTTGCAAATGACTTGTAGGCTCACCAAAAATACAGCCATCAAGTACAACACCTTGTTGTGCTAGGCGTTTCGCAATCAACACTGAGCCATGCTCTGCCTCACCTTCTTCATCAGAGGTGATCAACCAATACAAGGTGCCCTGCTTTTGCCGCGCACTATGTATTAACGACTGCGTTGCACTGAGCATGGCTGCAATGCCTCCTTTCATATCGGCGGCACCACGCCCATAAATCGCATCATTAATTATTTTTCCATCAAACGGATCAGCTAACCAGCCACCTTGCGCAGCAGGGACCACATCAATATGACCAGAAAATGCCACCACAGGACCTGCTCCAAAAGATACTTTAGCAATTAAATTAGTGACATTATGGGTACTAAACTGCTCAATGCTAAAACCTAAATTAGTTAGCTGATGTGCCAGCCACTCAATACCTCCTGCGGAATTAGGCGTAATTGACTTAAATCGGATCAGCGTTTGTAAGTGAGTGAGCTTTTTTAACTGTGGAATAGTTAAGTACGGCGCGGGTACTTTTTTGTTGATAGCTTTTGTCATAATAAACACACCTCGTTTTAGCAGTGTATTTATTACAACGACTTTTTATGACCGCATTATGAAAATACAGGCTAACGTGTGCCCTCTTCTATTAATGTTTCTCGTGTCACCTGCACAATGTGTTTATCTTCTTTGGTTAATCTGGTTTTTTTCCATGCGCCACGCATAAACCAAGCGAACGCTATCAGTGCGATGGTTATGTTCGTAATCGCAAACGAATACCATATTCCCTGATCGCCAAGCAAAGTGTGATTAGAAAGAATATAAGCGGCAGGAAACTGCACCACGCATTGTGATAATAACGCGATAATCATGGCATTAAGCATATTCCCAGAGGCACGAAAAGCAGCAACAATACAAAGCTGAACACCAATTCCCCCCCAGCTTAAACACATCACTTGAACAAACTGCGCGCCTTTATTTATTACACTGTTATCTTCGGGAATAAAAAATGCCACCAGCGTATCAGCATACAAGTAAGCAATGCCCCCAACAAAAGAAAGGCCTATTAATCCCCACATACTGGCAAGCTTCGTTATTTGCTCAGCCCGTTTAATATTTCCGGCGCCCATATTTTGCCCCACCAAGGTTGATACCGCCATTGATAAACCCATGGCAGGGATCATCACCATTTGCAAAATATTAGAGCCCACGCCATAAGCCGCAATGGTAACGGTTCCAAAGCTTGCCACTAAAAATGACATGATAATCAAGCCAAAAGCACGTGTTGATAATTCAATAGAACCAGGCGCTCCTAAGAAAAAAGCCCGTTTCATATATTGCCAATCGGGATAGAAGCTTTTTAGCTGTAATTGAATCCCATGGCGACCGCGTAAAAATATAATAATTCCCGCCAGCGCCGCTAAACTTTGTGTAACCAAAGTCGCCAGCGCAGCGCCCATAACGCCAAGCCCTTCAAAGCGGCCGTAACCAAAAATAAATAGCGGATCGAGAATAAAATTAAGTAACACTGTGGTGCTAACTATGATTAAAGGTACTTTAGTTTGCCCAATGCCCCGCATTAGCGATTGGAACATGGCGTAAATAAACACAAAAATAACGCCAATAAAGGACACATGCATAAACTTAAGCGCATCACTGTAAACCGCCTGCTCAACGCCTAGCAGTTTTAAAAAGTATGGGGAAAGTACATAACCAAGTAGCCCTAACACTAAGGCGGTAAATGCAACCATTAACACCGTTTGCGCTGCAACATGGTTCACTTTATCTTGCTGACCTGCGCCCATGTATTGCGCCGATAAAATAGCACCGGCCATTGCAAGCCCAGAGCCTATAGCAATGACTAAAAAAGTGATCGGGGTACTAATAGACACTGCAGCGACTTGGGTTGCTCCTAATCGCCCAACCCAAAATGCATCCGTAAGCTGATAAGCCGACTGCAATATATTAATGAGGATAATAGGAATACCTAATTTCAACAGCGCTTTAGCAATGGAGCCTTGAAGAAATAGTTGACCAGAGGGATTCATGAGGTCGCTTACTTTTATTAAACCGTGAACATAGCCTTAGTTTAACAAAACTAGCTGATTATATTATGAATACTTCGTTTGCGGCTTGTATTTAAGTGATCAGTCAATAATTTTTAAGCACTAATTAAGTAAAAGTTTAATCTAAATCAATAAATAGAGGCTCTTTACTCATCCGCTTTTGAAACTTTGATCTAGAACAGGTTTTTATTTTTAACCTCGAGCAATAATAGCCTCAATCAACAAATAGTCACACAGTAGTTCACGGAGAACAACATGAAAACTAAACTAAGCATTGCAATACTTACTTCTTTACTGGCTCTTTCTCCTGCAGCACACGCTAACTTTAGTGTTAATGTTGGCGCAATTAATGTTAATCCAGATAACGATGGTTCAAAAATTAACGAAGCACCTACTCTAGGCTTAAAAGGCGACTCAGATACTCAGTTAGGTATTACTGTAGATTACGCATTTAACGACCAATGGGTATTAGAGCTTATTGCAGCAACGCCGTTTTCTCATGATGTAGAAGGTACTGGTGGTTTAGCTGGTAATAAAATTGCTGATATTAAACATTTACCACCATCACTGGTTGCACAATACCACTTTTTAGATAGCAGCTATGCACTTCGTCCGTTTGTAGGTGTGGGAATTAACTATACGACGTTCTTTGACGAACAGCCTTCTGCAGCACTTAAAGCAACGTTAGGAACTAACGATGTAGAAGTAAAACTAGATGATTCATTTGGTTTTGTTGCTCAAGTAGGTGCTAACTACAAGATTGATGAAAAATGGGGCCTACACGCTATGGTATCTATCATGGATATTGATACTGATGCGACTGTTTATGCTAATGGCGCAAAAGCATTAACATCAACCGTGTCACTTGACCCTGTTGTTGCCATGTTTGGTCTTAAATACTCGTTTTAATAACGTTTATGTGTGTGTTAAAAAGGCCGTTAGGCCTTTTTTTTGCCTGTGTTTAGCGAGGTAAGTTATTTACTTTTTTTTGCTCAAGCATTTCTTTCCAGTGAATTATTTCAGCCGGTAAAATGGGGGCAACCCCGTCAAAGCCTGCAACCTCGAGCATATGCTCAACACTGACCACCCCTTTCTTACTTTTAAACACGCCGCGCACATAAGCAATGGCATGTAAGCCACGTTCTGAATGAAACTTTTGTTCAATATAAAAGTATTTATGATCCCAGCCAACCAAACGCGTACTAATGGTAAAACGTTGCATTGGCTTAATATCGCGGATGTAGGTAATGGCTGTCGCATTAACAATAGGAAACCAACGACGTTTCATTATTTGCTTAAGCAAACCAACCCGTTCAGTCATCCAGGTACGCGACAAGTCCATCATCGCTAAATAGCGCGAATTGGTTAAATGCAAATTAATATCGCAGTCACTTGGTAATGCTTTGTAGTCTATATCAACCGTATCTAACAACGATTGATAGTCACGATTACGTTTAATTTTAAAAAATAACAGCAGTAGTCTAAAATATAAGTTCACAGTAGAGGTCTTACCAGTTGAGTTTTTATCAGTGTATCATAGCGATTGACTCCTTTGGTTGTTTTTAAACCAAGGAATCAATCACTAAATGAGGATGTTTGGGTATCTATCTTTAAACTTTAACCGTTTTGCGGTTAATGCCGTAATCACGCAATTTATTAGCCACAGCAGTATGACTCAGTCCCAAGCGTTTAGCTAACTGACGAGAGCTAGGATAGGCAGGATAAAGCTTACGAAGCAAGGTGGCTTCAAAACGCTTAACCGCTTGATCAAGCGAGCCCTCAAAATCAGACTCTAAATAGCCTAAATCATGGGTAAACGTGGGTAACTGTAAATGTTCAACGCGCAGTTCACTGTCTTCCAACAAAGATACCGCACGATAAATCGCGTTTTCTAATTGGCGCACATTACCAGGCCATGGGTAATCTTGTAAAAATGTTAAACATTCTTCAGATAACTCGGGGACTGTATGACCATTTTGCTGCGCATATTTTTGAATAAAGTGTTCAGCAAGTGGCCCAACATCCGCTTTACGATCTCTAAGCGGCGCAATTTCCAGTGTTAATACATTAATTCGGTAGTATAAATCTTCTCTAAATACGCCCTCTTGAACCATTGCAGGTAAATCTTTTTGCGTGGCAGCAATAATACGCACGTTCACTTTAACTTCGTTTTCGTCGCCAACTTTTCTAAATGTACCGTCTTGTAAAAAACGTAGCAATTTAGTTTGTAGCTGCGTCGACATTTCACCTACTTCATCTAAAAATACCGTTCCACCATCCGCTTGTTCGAGTACACCGCGTTTAGGGGCTGCGTTTTCTTCATACCCGGCATAACCGAATAGTTCGGACTCAGCAACATCATCTGGTAACGAGGCACACGATAAAGCAATAAATGGTTTTACTGAGCGGTTAGATGCATAGTGACAAGCTCGTGCTAGCAACTCTTTACCCGTCCCCGTTTCACCCGTAATAAGAATGGGAGCTTCAAGTTGCGCCATTTTTCTCGCTTCGCGAACCACACGGCGCATCGCTGTGCTAAAGTTATGAATAGTCGCAAAGCTTTCTTGGCCATAACGCCTAAAAGCACTCACTTGCTGACCTAAACGGCTTTGCGATTTTATATTAATTACCGCGCCCGCTAACACATCGCCTTCGCTGCCTTGAGGGACCGCAATAGGCAGAATATCAGCAATAAAATCTTCACCTGCTACTTCAACACGCGTGGTTTGCCCCAGTACTTCTTTGCCCTCTAACCAACGGGTAAAGTTAAAGCCTTTGAGCAAATTATTAATATTAGCACCGGTGACTTCTTTTTCTGTTAATTGTAAATCTTTGCAGGCTGCGTCGTTACACAGGCGCACCCACCCTTTAGCATCAATAGATATAACGCCATCAGGAAGTGCTCTTAATAAGGTGTTAAGTTCGTTGTGCTCACGTTCAGACGGTAAAAACGCGGTTGTGCGTACATCATGTACACCATCGATTAAGCGAATAGACGGCATGATTTTTTGAAATTGTTCAAATTCAATCTCAGGAAAACTCACATACATACGACAATTTACTGAGTCGACTTCAATCCCCTTTAAGTCAACATTGTAGCTAACTAAAATATTAAGAATCTCTTGAGCAATACCAACTCGGTCTGCACAGTGAATATCTAAACGCATACACCCTCAGGTAAGGAAAAACTAGTTGGCGTGAATAATACGCTAACTCTGTTTACGAGCATAGTTTATTGTAAAGAAATTTGGACGAAAAAATGTTTTTTTACTAACTAGAGGGCTTTTTCAAGCACTTAACGCATTCAAGCTTGGCTGTTCACTAAAAGTCGGGGTTATTGCAACTCAATTTAGTCAAGCTGGCCTTGTATAAATTATATGCTGCAATGAGCGAATCATTACTGTCCATACGCCAATATTCGCTCATGTTTAATCTAAGTGGTGATTATTAAATTAAAGTAGTAAAGGTTAACTATTATTAAAAATTTAGTAGCTGTAACTACGCGTAAAACAAAGCTTTTATTTATTTTTCAAGCTGTATTTAAACAGTGTTAAAGATAACGTTGGTATGACAATGTTACCTATGATGTTAAAGATATTTTTTGATAAGTTTAGGTGTTTACTGCAGCAAATAGGGGTTCACACACTGGTATTTAACAATTACATAACCGATGTATGATAGCGCGCTCAACGCTTCCCCTCGCACAAAGGTCTATGTATACTTAGGCGCAATTGTAACTAGGATAAGGGTGTGACGCTTACCTAAACGTATAGCTGCGTTTAGCAAACCATTACCTTAGCTGCATAAAAAACACTGATGATCGAGCATTTATTATACTTTTTATGAGTAAAAATTTAGCTAAATAAAAAACCACAAGGTCATCAAAACAATAATGAATTAGGAAGTAAATATGAGTTCAAATTCTGACAGTGGCTGGTTTGGTCACCCTAAAGGACTTTCAACCCTGTTTTTCACAGAAATGTGGGAACGAATGAGTTACTACGGTATGCGAGCGATGCTCGTATTATTTATGACAGCAAGTTTACAACAAGAAGGCCTAGGATTTACCGTTGCTTCTGCTGCTGCAATTTATGGCTTATACACAGGTTCAGTATACTTTTTAGGTTTACCTGGTGGTTGGTTAGCAGATAGATTATTTGGTGGTCAAAAAGCAGTATGGTATGGCGGTATTATTATCATGTGTGGCCATATTATTTTAGCCGTGCCACATGAATATTCATTTTTTATTGGTTTGATATTTGTTGCAACTGGTACTGGTTTACTTAAACCTAATATCAGTGCCATGGTTGGTCAGCTTTATACTGACGAAGATGAGCGCCGTGATGGTGGTTTCGCTATTTACTACATGGGTATTAACTTAGGCTCTTTAATTGGTTACTACGTGTGTGGTTACTTTATGGAAAACGTAGGTTGGCACTGGGCATTTGGTGCCGCGGCTGTCGGTATGGGTATTGGTTTAATTCAATACAAGCGTACACTTAAAAACTTACCAGATCACAGCGCCTTACCTGCTAACCCATTAAGCCCTAAAGGTACTTCGCGCGCATGGGGTGGTATTGCTGCATTTGTTATCGCGACCGCCAGTGTCACCGCTGCTGCAATGACAGGTGCTATTGTCATTAACCCATCGATTGTTGCAGGGTACACCGCAGTTATATTTACTGTTATCTTTTTCGTTTACTTTGGCCTTATATACTTCAAAGGCAAACTAACCGATGCTGAAAAACAAAGAATGTGGGCGCTATTTTTAGTCTGTGTCGCTTCAGCCTGTTTTTGGTCTGGCTTTGAACAAGCCGGTTCTTCATTAAATCTGTTTGCTCGTGACTATACAGACCGTCTGGTTGGCACATTTGAAATTCCAACGACTTGGTTCCAATCTCTAAATTCATTGTTCATTATTGCGCTATCACCATTCTTTGCCGCTTTTTGGATTAATTTATCTAAAAAAATGGTCTCGCCTACTTACAGCGTAAAATGTGCGTTGGGCCTCGTTATTATGGCTTCAGGCTTTTTAGTAATGTTTATGGCAGCACACTATGCCGCTGAAGGCTTAAAAGTAGCACCTTATTGGCTTGTTACTACGTATTTCTTACACACAGTGGGTGAGCTTTGTTTAAGCCCAGTTGCATTGAGCGCTGTAAGTAAGTTATCGCCTCGCCGCTTTACTGGTCAAATGATGGGGGTATTCGTACTTACATACTCTATCGGTAACGTTATTTCAGGATTACTTGCTGGTAACTTTGATCCTAACAATGTTGAAGAAATCCCGAACCTTTACCTACAAATTGCCTTATTTAGTATCGGTGTAGGTATCATCTTAGTACTGATGAGTTTTAAAGCTAAAATATGGGAAAAACAAGGTTTAGAACAAACCGCACCAACACAATAATTTAGATTTATCACACGCATAATTATGAGCTTTGATAAATGATATCAAATACCTCCTGTAGTTAACTGCAGGGGGTATTTTTATGGCCGCTAGATTAAACCACACAATTTTTACATTCAGCCGTTTATTATTTATACCTCATCACTGTGCACAAACGAGTTCATAGCAGCAAAGCATCAATACTCTTTGTTTTTATATATATCGCAGCTAACCATACTCATTAAAAGTGTAAATAATAAAATACAAAAACCGCACTTTTTTTAGCGCAAAAAAACTAAAAATACATATAAATAAATTAAATTAAACTATTAACAATCAATAATTTAACAAGAAAACCTGCACTTTTATCTCGCTACCTAATTTTTACTTTCACCTGCTCGTATGTAAATAAACAACATACTTTGATAACCGTCTCGTAAAATTTACACACGCGCTATTTACTAAATAACAACACCCTCTTCCCCAAAACACTAATCTGGTTAATCATGCAGGCAATACGATAACTAATAATCGCAGTGCTTAATTGCGGGAGTAATTATAATGAGTGAAGTAAATAACCCTTTAGGTTTGGTTGGTATTGAATTTACCGAGTACGCAACACCCGATGCCGATTACATGGATAAAGTGTTTACCGATTTTGGTTTTTCAAAGTTAAAAAAATTCAAAGGTAAAGACATTGTTTATTACAACCAAAACGATATTCATTTTTTACTAAATAATGAACGCGATGGTTTTTCAGCTGAATTTGCTAAAAATCATGGCCCAGCAATTTGTTCTATGGGTTGGCGCGTAGAGAACGCTCAAGCGGCGTTTGAAGCAGCGGTTGAGCGTGGCGCTAAGCCTGCTACTGATGCAGCAAATAAAGACTTACCGTACCCTGCTATTTACGGCATTGGCGACAGCTTAATATACTTTATTGAACAGTTTGGCGATAAAGGCTCTATCTACGCAAACGACTTTGAAGATTTAGCTGAGCAAAACGTCGTTAATGATAAAGGGTTCTTACGTATCGACCACTTAACCAATAACGTATATAAAGGCACGATGGAAACATGGGCTAACTTTTATAAAGACGTGTTTGGTTTTACCGAAGTGCGCTACTTTGATATTAAAGGCCAAAAAACAGCCTTACTCTCTTATGCATTAAAATCACCTTGTGGCACTTTCTCTATTCCAATCAATGAAGGTAAAGGTAACGACAATAACCAAATTGATGAATACCTAGGCGAATACAATGGCCCAGGTGTACAGCATTTAGCCTTTTTAACCGACGACTTAGTGAGCTCACTTGATAAGTTAGATAAATCAACTATCGCCACTTTAGATATTATCCCTGAGTACTACGATACTATTTTTGACCGTGTACCATGGGTTAAAGAAGACAAAGAAAAGATTCGTGAGCATCAAATCCTGGTTGATAGCCAAAGCGAAGATTGCTACTTATTGCAAATTTTCTCTAAAAACTTATTTGGCCCTATCTTCATTGAGATGATTCAACGTGTTGACGATGGTGGCTTTGGTGAAGGTAACTTCCAAGCGCTGTTCGAATCAATCGAGCGAGATCAAGAACGCCGTGGCGTTTTATAATTAAAATTATGACTCTAAAAAGCAGCGTATTTCGCTGCTTTTTGTCGTTTAATCGTAACTAAGAGAGCTTATCTCTCTTTGCGTGTTTAAATCGCGCTTTTCATCACCATATAACTAGTAGATATTTAAAATTTGCTGGTGCTATGTTCTTATCTAATAAATTGATATGCGCGACCAACTAAACCAAAGGAAATGTAATGAGTTTAATTAACGAAACCCATGATATAAATTTAACTAGCTGGGTTGCATCAGCAAATGATGCACAATGTGACTTCCCTATCCAAAATCTACCTTTTGCCGAAGTACGTCGCAAAAATAGCAACGAAGCTTTCCGTGGCGCGGTTGCCATTGGCGATCAGGTTATTGATTTAGCAAAAGTAAATGAACTCGCTATTTTTAGTGGCGATGCTCAAGTCGCCATTGCTGCAGCAAGCAATCCTACACTAAATGAGTTTATGGGTCTGGGTGAGCAATATTGGTCAGCCCTACGTTTAGCATTATCGAAAGCATTACGTGAAGGTTCTGAGCATCAAGAACAACTTACACACGCACTTATTGCGCAAAGCGAGATTGAATTTGCTCTGCCGTGTCGCATTGGCGATTACACCGACTTTTACACCTCGATTTATCATGCTACGGCCGTAGGTAGTTTATTCCGCCCTGATAACCCACTGCTACCGAATTACAAGTGGGTACCGATTGGTTATCACGGTCGTTCGTCATCTATTGGCGTATCTGGTCAGCAGTTCCATCGCCCTAAAGGACAAACTAAAGCGCCAGACGCAGAAGTACCTTCATTTGGTCCGTGTAAGCGTCTTGATTACGAGCTTGAACTGGGTATTTACTTGGGTAAGGGTAATGAGCTGGGTGATGCTATTGCCATTGAAAATGCTGAAAAACATGTGTTTGGCTTTTGTGTTTTCAACGATTGGTCAGCACGTGATTTACAAGCATGGGAATACCAACCGCTTGGTCCCTTTTTAGCAAAAAACTTTGCATCAACCGTGTCACCATGGATTGTAACTACCGAAGCACTTGCACCATTTAGAACAAGCTGGACGCGTGATGAAAATGATCCGCAACCATTGGAATATTTAGAATCAACGGCTAACCGTGATCAAGGCGCATTTGATATTCAAATGGATGTTAAAATTCAAACGCAAAAAATGCGTGATGAAGGCTACAACCCAACACAAGTGTCTAAATCTAGCTTTAAGCATTCATACTGGACTGTGGCACAAATGGTGACTCACCATACGGTAAACGGTTGTAACTTTATGCCAGGCGACATGCTGGGCTCTGGAACGCAATCAGGCCCAACTCATGAAGAAGCAGGTTCATTACTTGAGCTTTCTCGTGGTGGTAAAGAAAAAATCACCTTAAGTAACGGCGAACAGCGTAGCTTCTTGGAAGACGGCGACAACGTGATAATGCGTGGCTGGTGTGAAAAAGAAGGTTTTGCACGTATTGGCTTCGGCTCCGTGGAGAGTACGGTACTGCCTGCAAAATAATTGCAAAATCAATAAACTAGTAAAAAAGGGTGGCCGAATAAGCCGCCCTTTTTTATTAATTAAGCCATAGTTACAATTTTTTTCTGGCTTTTTTAGTTGAAATTGCTATCTTGAATCCGTTAATAGCCAGTATATATGTGACATGTCTGTATTCATAAAATCTTTTTTTCATAAAAACTTCCCAGCTCGCCAGCTGCTTATTCGCCAAAATGGCGAAGTAAAGCATGTGGTTTTGGCACCATGGTTACAAGTTTCTGTACTCGCTATTATTATCACCGCTATTGTGTGGATGAGTGTCTCTAGTATTCGTGTGTATATGCAAACACACCAAATATCTCATATCGAACAAACTCAACTTGATAAGCAAGCGCAGTGGCAACAAAAAGTAAAGCAGCAGCAGCAACGCTATGCATTACAACAAGAACAGTTAGCTGAACTAGAACAAAAACAAGCTTTATTACAAGGTATGATTGAATCATTGCCTGCTTCTATTAGCAAAGACGCCATTAAATTAGAGGGTGAGCTTGACTCCTCCCCTATAAATGAGAGCGAGAGCGAATTCCATGAACCGCTCGAAGATGACAAGTCACAAAACAAACAGGCCGACAATAATGCCACCAGTTTTGAGCAGCGCTACACTTTATTAAACCAGCAATACGATACTAATTTTACCTTATTAGCTGCGCAAATTAATCAACGCCACGACGCTATTTTAGAGATATTGCAAGACACAGGTCTCGAAAATGCACTTGCACAGCACCTCGCCTTAGCGGCACAAACAACGGCGCAAGGTGGCCCGCTGGACATACTTGATGAAAGTAAAATACCCAATACATTTTTAGCCATTGCCGATAAGTTGCTTGTTTTAAATCAGCTAGAAAACTTTTTAACCGCCTTGCCGAACACATTACCCTTACCTGCCGCAAAATATTATATTTCGAGCAACTTTGGGCTTCGAAAAGATCCCATGAATAAAAGACGCGCATTTCATAAAGGCGTTGATTTAGCTGGCTGGCATAAAACAGAAATTTTTGCCCCTGCCGATGCAACGGTACGCCGAGCTGGGCGCAATGGTGGTTATGGTAACTTTATTGAATTAGAACATAAAAATGGCGTTGTAACGCGCTTTGGTCACTTAAACAAAGTTAATGTTAAAAAAGGCCAAGTTGTTGCAAAGCATGATGTCATTGGTTTAATGGGCAGTACCGGAAGAAGTACAAGTACTCATTTACACTATGAAGTATTAATAGACGACAAGCATGTCAATCCACTAAAAATAACAAAGGCGCTTTCTCGTGTTTGGTAAAAATAAACAAGCAAAAACGGACTCATCAATCAAGCGAGTGAGTCATACTCCCTCAATTATTTCTAACGATGTGCGTATTACGGGCTCTTTAGTTAGCCAAGGTGAAGTGCAACTTGATGGACGTATTGACGGTGATATTAAAGCTGAGCATTTAGTTATCGGCTCCTCCGGTGTTGTTGAAGGCGTTGTTGAGGCGAGCAGCGTTGTTGTTAAAGGTAAAATCATAGGCTCTTTAAATGCAAGCGAAGTGAAGATCGAAAATAATGCCCATGTACTTGGCGATATTTTTCATGACACACTAAGCATAGAAGCCGGTGCGATTATTGAAGGTAGTTTAAAGCAGCGCTTTGAAAAAGAAGTCATTGAGCATGCTAAAGATAAACCAAAACCGGTTAACGATGTAAAAGCCATTGTTGATAATGAAGACAGTGGCCTTTCGTTTGTAAACAAGTCGTCTACTGCAAAAAGTTAAACCTGAACAAAAAATGGTTTAGTCAATAAACTAAACCATTGTTTTTAATGCTTTATATAAAAAATATAATTTAGCAATTACTTCTTCTTTGTGATGTACATGGTTATATCTGCAGTAAACACCAACTCATTTCGGGTATTGTAAAGCTTTACCGGCACCACTAAATCTTCTTTATCAATCCATTGATGAGGTAACTCAATTTCAGCAATCGCGGTAACGTCTGTGTCTACTTTAGCTAAATATTGTACTGTCATACCTTTAGGTATCCAACGGTGTGTTTTATACGGTACCGTCGCATCCACCATTACTCCTGCACACAGCTCAGCCAAATTACATTGAGCAATCGCATGAATTGTTCCAATGTGATTATGTACACGGCGTGTGTTTTTAACCACAGCACTACAGTGCCCTGCTTTTAAATCTAAAATAGTGGGTTTCATAGAGCCAAAATAAGGTGCCTTGAAACACACTGCTTTACTGAAAAGCCAGTTACCGCATGGCCACTTTTTAAATTTATGCCATGTTTTTATTAATGCAGACTCATTACTCATTATTATTTTTCCATTGTCTTTGCTTAAAAAGCAAATTAACACATCGGATCAGTTTAAAGAAGTGTGATACTTAAACAAAAATAATCATAATAAGGTTAAAAGTAGGTAAGTTGGCTGATACATCGGCCATAAGCCCTTTCTTTTTCATCAGTCGCCACTTAAAATACCGACAAAAGGAGACCTGATGCATACACAGCCCGCTAAACCCAATTTTACTTTATTACTTATCTTAGCGTTACTCGTCATTTTTTGTCCGATGGGCATTGATATTTACCTGCCTGCCTTTCCCACTATCGCAGAGCAATTCTCAGTGAGCGAAAAGCAAGTACAGCAAACGGTGGCTATTTTTATGCTTACTGTTGGTTTGGGGCAGTTAATTGCAGGTCCACTCGCTGATCGTTTTGGCAGAAAGCCCGTCGCCTTAACTGGGGTCGCTTTGTATGGACTGGCGGCATTGGGTGCATATTATGCTCCTAGCTTTTTAGTACTGATGTTTGCTCGTGCTATTCAAGGGTTAGGCGCGTGCGCTACCTTTGTTGTCGCTTTTGCAATAGTAAGAGATAAGTTTGGTAGTGAACGCAGTGGCCAAATAATTACCTATCTAAACGGTATAGTTTGCTTTATTCCAGCATTAGCGCCTATTTTAGGTGCTTGGCTAACCGTACAGTTTGGTTGGCAAATGAACTTTCTATTTTTAACCGGTTTTGCATTACTGGGGTTTATTGTCACCTTATTCTTGTTTAGGGAAACACGACCAGCAGACAGTCATTACCAGGGGCATATTTTAGATTTAAGACGCTTTTTCCCCATCATTTCAACCCCATTATTTTTATTTAATAGCTTGTTATGTATGGTCACTATGTCAGCTATATTGGTGTTTGTAACACTGGCTCCCGGTTGGCTCATTACTGAATTAGGTGGCAGCGTAGCCGACTTTACCTTTTGGTTCTCGCTCAATGCGGTGCTTAGTATTCTTGCTAGTTTTATTATGCCTATTTACATTAAACGCCAACCTAAAAGAGCCTTAAAAATAGGCCTTTTAGTGCTAGTGAGTGCCGGCTTACTTATGTTGTTATTAAGCCAATATAAAACGCCATTGGCATTAATGATCCCTATGTTCATTGCAGCATTTGGTTTTGCTTTAACACTTGGCTCTGCCGCTGGGCGTGCTTTGAGTTTATTTCCTAAACAAGCAGGCACCGCCTCTGCTCTTTTGGGAGCAATGCAAATGAGTGGAGCAAGCTTATTGGTTTTTATTACTCAATACTTAAACTTATCAACCCCAGAGCTTATTGGTACGCACTTTCTATTATTAATTCCTTTTTGTTATTTACTGTTTCGTTATGCTAAATATGCTTAGCCACTAACGCATTTTCAATACTTCTCTCATTTTGGCTAATTCAGGTGCTACTTGATTAGCCGCCCCTAATCCAAACAAAATATATATTTTTTGTTTAAAAATTGTTAATTTTAGTTAAGCAATTTCGTTTTTTGTAGATAAAACACCTTATTTTTTGCTTTTTATTATTTTAATGCTGGTTTAAGTTAACAATAAGTTAATAAATTAATTCTAAGATATTATAATATGAAAAAGAATAAACTCGCCTTAGCATTAGTTCTTACTGGTATTTTTGCAGCCGGAACTGCCCATGCTGCAAACGATCGCTTCATCATTCAAGTTGATAATAATAAAAAAGGTGTTGTTAAAGCGCTTACTAAAAAACTAGGTGGTGAGATTAAAGTAGATGGTAATGGATTTATTGCCGCAAAATTTACTGGTCAAGATTTAAGTAGCTTAAAAGGCCTACTCAACAACCCACATATTAAACTCATTGAAGAAGATCACAAGCGTGTACCTATGTCATTATTTAACGATGATGTAGGCGATGTAATGCAGCAGCAAATTACGCCTTATGCCGTTTATCAATCACAGGTTGATCAAGTAACTTTTGATGCCAATGCAGGCATGAAAGTCTGTGTTATCGATTCCGGCTTAGATAGCTCAAACCCTGACTTTATTTGGGGCAACATCACCGGTAATTGGTTTGATAATGGCGGCCCACATGGGAAGCATGTAGCCGGTACAATTGGTACTGCAGATAATAACCTCGGTGTTATGGGTATGGCACTGGGTGTGGCAATGCACATTATTAAAGTATTTAACGAATCAGGCTGGGGTTACTCATCTGATTTAGCTCAAGCGGCCGATTTATGTTCTCAAGCAGGTGCGAACATTATTAGTATGAGCTTAGGGGGCGGCGGCTCAAACAGTACAGAATCAAATGCGTTTGCTAACTTTACTAATGCAGGCGGCCTTGTTGTTGCTGCCGCGGGTAATGATGGTTGGTGCTAATGATGCCAATAATCAAATTGCTGATTTTTCACAATTCCCAAGTTGTTCATCAGGTCGTGGTAAACGTGCAACAAACGATGAAACCATTTGTGTAGAAGTAACAGCCGGTGGTGTTGATACGCTATCAACCTACCCTGCAGGTATGGCTACAGCAGCGAGTATGTCAGCCGATGGCACAGCATAAAATTCATCAGCAATGGAAAATGCAGGTCAAGTCACGGCGAGTGCCTACTTTATGGGGACCGGCGAAACAGTTGATCCAGCAGCGGCTGGTAAAGTATGTATGATTGACCGCGGCGTTGTTTCATTTTACGACAAAGTGGCTAATTGTGAAAACTCAGGCGGTTTAGGTGCGGTTATTATTAACAATGAAGCCGGCATGTTATACGCAACACTAGGTGATACCAACAATGCTTCAATTCCTGCTGTAGGCGCTGCATTTGAAGATCGTAGTACATTAATAGCCAGTGCCAACGTGACAATTAATATTGGCGCAACTGATTATGGTTTTATGAGTGGAACGTCAATGGCAACGCCTGCAGTTTCAGGTATTGCTGCGCTAGTATGGTCTAACCATAGCGACTGTACAGGCACAGAAATTCGCGATGCGTTAAAAGCAACTGCGCAAGATCAAGGGGCTGCTGGTCGTGATGATTACTTTGGCTATGGTATTGTAAAAGCGGCAGACGCTGATGCTTACCTTACAGCTAATGGCTGTGCGGGTGGCGGCACGGGTGGCGTTGATCCCGAGCCAGGCGTTGATGATATTTCATTATCAGCATCGGGTTATAAATCTAGAGGCAGTAGCTTTGTTGATTTAAGATGGAATGGTGCAGCAACAAGCCAAGTCGATATTTACCGAAATGGTAATAAAGTAATAACAACAACAAATAACAATGCCTACACCGACAGTATAAATACTAAAGGGGGTGGTACGTATACATATCAAGTATGTGAAGCGCTGAGCACTACGGTGTGTTCAAATAATATCACCGTTAGTTTTTAATAAATTTAGCACTTCGTTATGTTTAAAAGTATAACGGCTAGTTTTATAACAATTTAGTATCCTCAACTTAGCGGGCAATATGCCCGCTTTTTATTTTTCTCATTGCTTGATAAAATCACTTACCACTTCTTTTTCGTACTATTTAATGATCAACCCTGACTTTTTGCTCTCATTTTTACTCGCCAGCTTTTTAATGGCCGTTGCGCCTGGGCCATCAAACGCGTTTTTAATGGCGCAAACTTTTGCAAATGGGCGAAAAGCAGGTATGCAGAGTGCTTTTGGCTTTGCGTTAGGTGGCGTAGTACATACATTTTTTGCGGTTGTCGGTTTAAGCGCTATTTTAAAAGCCTCTGAAACTGCCTATGCCAGCGTACAATATGCAGGTGCAGCCTATTTATGTTACTTAGGGTTTATGATGCTTAAAGACACCTTTAAGCCCCCCATTTGCGAGCAAGAAGATAAGCCTCATGTTACCACCAATAAAAACAAAAACGTGATGTTTCAAGCTATGATGACCGAAGTACTAAATCCTAAGGTGGCTTTGTTTTTTATTGCTTTTATCCCACAATTTGTTGACCCTAGCTTGTCATCTGCAACCTTTCAGCTGGCGTTTTTTGGGCTACTGTATCCAATCTTTGCTTTTCCGATTGACTGCACGTATATTTATTTCGGCGATAAAATAGCTCAATTTTTTAGAAATCACCCAAATAGCCAGCTCTGGATTGATAGGTTCACAGGCATTGTATTTATTGCCTTGGCTATCAATTTATTACTCTAACTAATAAGAATCAGCATGGATCAAAAAATACAATCTCTACCTGCGCAAAAAAATATAGCCTTAGTAGCACATGACGGCAAAAAAGCCGCGCTTAAGTTATGGTGCGAAAAACATAAGGCCACTCTAAGTAAACACACTTTATATGGCACAGGGACTACTGGGCATTTAATTGAGAAAACAACAGGGCTTGATGTTATTCAATTATTAAGTGGCCCTATGGGCGGCGATCAACAACTCGGGGCGAAAATAGCGGAGCATGAAATACATGTATTAGTCTTTTTTTGGGACCCTTTAGCTTCGCAGCCTCATGATCCCGATGTTAAAGCTCTGCTACGTTTAGCTGCTGTGTGGAATATTCCTGTGGCGTGTAATGAAGTGAGTGCCGATATGCTACTTAGCTCACCATTAATGGATATAGAGCTTGAGCGAACATTGCCAGATTACGAAAAATACCTCGCAACCCGACAAATATCTCTATAGTAGCTTACTTATAAAGCATGCTGGCCCATTTAGTAAGGCCAGCAGTTACACTACCAAAGTGATCACCGTTCACCATTTTTATGTTGCCTAAATGCTCACTCAACGCTGCTTTAATTAATGGAGACTGAGCACTCCCTCCCGTTAAGTAAATCACATCGGGAGTGGTATTCGCATCAGTAATTGCCTGTTTAGCCAAGGTAACAATCTGACTAATGCTATCGTCAACAGCAAGCGCTAAATCAGCGACTGAAATATCTTTGCTTAATGAGTTATCTAAAAAGGCTAAATCACAATTAAAACTATTTGCGGATGTTAATGCAATTTTAGCCGCTTCAGCTTGTTGAACTAATTGATGACCTTGCTTATTTTGCTGTAAGTGAATAAGTCGTTTATAAAGTTCAGGGGCGCTGACATCGCGTAACTGCGCACTGAGTTCACGATAATGCTGGGCACTATAAAACTGGCTCTGTAAATTCACATCGTTAATTTTACAAGCTTGCCAAAATGGTTGATTAGGTAGTGGTAAACCTGATTTAAACGTACTGCCAAGCCCGAGTAATGGCATTAAACCATGGTAGCTCAAAGCAATATCTAAATCGTTTCCGCCAACACGTTTACCACTATGTGCTAAAAAGTCTGCATCTCGTTGTTGTTTATTCCTAAAACTTGGCCCCATTTGTACAAATGAGCAGTCACTGGTACCACCGCCAATATCAATCACCAATACTTTTTGGTCTTGCGTTAAATCACTTTCATAATCAATCCCAGCGGCGAGTGGCTCATATAAAAACTCAACATCTTTAAAGCCTGCTCGGTTTGCTGCGCGTGTTAAAATGCCCACGGCTTGTTGATTTGACTGCTCACCGCCAACCGCTTGAAAATTCACTGGGCGACCAATAACAGTTTGGCTCAGCATATACCCTAACGATAATTCAGCACGTTGTTTTATTTTTAAAATCATTGCTGTAGCAATATCTTCAAAAAAATTGATTTGCCCTTGCTTTAAGCCCGTTGCGCCAAAAAATGATTTAGGGGATTTTACAAAATAACCTTCTTCAGGAAATTGCACATATTCACTAATCGCCTCGCGGCCAATGAATAGGGTGTCGTCGCCGGCTTGTAAGTCTAGGTCTGATTTAATTCGCGGGAGCGTATTAAGCAAGGGTTGGCGCGCGGTTTTATAGGCATGCTCATGCTCTGAGCCCTGCAAATGCTGCGCAACAAAATCAACGACTAAGGCGCTATGATGAGTGTATAAAGTTGATGGAAGATAATGTTTGCCTTGCTCTAAAGGGATAAGCTGAACACGCTCTTCGTTTAAAACACCCATAGCACAATTAGAACTACCATAATCAAAACCAACAAACATAGATCACCAAACATTACCAAAAAGGCCGCGCAATTTAGCATAATTGCTAAAAAATATATACTGAATTGGCCTACACTCTTTATTTTTCGGGTCTTTCTCGCAAAAAGCTAGCAAAACGCGGTAAACCATTTTTAGTGTATCCGTGGTATCGATAAGTGATTGTTGAACCAATGGCTGGCGGACGCTTGCGTTCTTCATCACTAAAGCCCGTGCCAATAGAAAAGGTTACGCCTTGCTTGGTTTGCACTCGCAATGCCCCGAGCATACCTGTGTATTTACCTTTACCTGGTAAATATTCAATAACTAGCGCTTCAGCATCCAAATAAGGTTTGAGTTTTAACAATGCACTAGAGCGACCACTCGTATGCTTAGCCTCTGCTAAATGAAGCATAACGCCCTCCCCGCCTTGTTTGGTCACCTTATTAAAATAATCGCTTAGTTGCTGATTATCACTAAATTGATATTGTTTTACCGCCTTGATGTGAGGACTATTTAGCTGAGTAATGAGTGACAGGTAATTTTGATAGCGACGATGAAAAGGCGTGTTTGTATCTGGCATATCAAATACTTGATAAGTCACTGTTTGCCAGAGTAAGTCGTCGGGTATTTTTGTTCTAACAATACCACTGAGAACAGAAAATTGACCCCGCTTGGTCCATAACTCACCGTCTAACCAAACATCAGGCAAAGGGGCGGTAAACCACTTAGGAGGATTAATTGGATTACCTTGGCGGGTAACAAATTGTTTCCCCGTCCATATTGCTCTAACGCCGTCAAACTTTTCACTCACCAAATATTGGCGAATATCGTTATGCTTAGTTTCATCATAAACATCAGCGAGTTGCACCTGCGGCAATTGCGCTAATAAACTCGCACTAAAAAGCGTTAAAAAAATAAATAGGTATCTTTGAATAGTAACCATAACTGCATCCTTGCAAATTTAAATATGGCTTAAACTATAGTTGAGATTGAAGCCATTGCCAAAATTCTTCAAGGTTATCCATTTGCTGTGTTGCTTTACTGAAGTCGTGCTGCTCGGTGTGCTTATTAGCAATCGCTACAACGGCTAAGGCTGCATTATTTGCTGCTGTTACACCAGTGAAGGTATCTTCAACGGCAATCGCATTTTTTGCAGCGACCTGCATATTTTTAAGTGCTAATAAATAGGGATCACCGGCAGGCTTTGGATTGGTTACATCGTCTTTTGTAACCACCGTATCAAATAAATCATAAAACCCTAATCCTTTTAGTATTGGCTCAGCTTCATGGCGTGCGCTGCCTGTTACTAACGCCATTTTTAAGCCTTGCTCTTTAACCGCGAATAAAATATCTGCAGCATAAGGCATTAAAGGCGGTAAATTGGTTTGAACGAATTTGCTAAACAAACGGTATTTTTCATCCGCTAAATAGCGACTACTCACAGACAAGTTATGGGTTTGTTTTATTTCCTTTGCAGCGTCAATCGTGGGGCGCCCAGAAAAGCGCTGGCAAAAACCATCTTCGTCATAACGCACACCAAAAGGCGCAAGTAATTGGCTCCAACAGATATAATGCACACTTTCAGAATCAACTAACGTGCCATCCATATCAAATAATACCGCTTCAATAGACATACTTTCTCCTTGTTGTTTAGCTGTTTAGCTGTTTAGTTGTTTAGCCTATGCCCTGAATATTAAAAAAGGTGCCTAAGCACCTTTCATTAATGTGTGTTACTCAGTCAAGCCTGCTGGCGGCTCAGCATAAGCGTCTTCACCGGTGTTTACATCAACTAACTCGTAACCACGGGCTTTGCGCATCACTTTAAGTACGGGTTTCTCAAATGCGGTTTTTAAGCGCTCAGCATCATCTTTTAGTTCATCTAACGTGGTACCAAACGGCGCTGCACCCGTTTCTGACCAGTTAGTTACTTTACCATTTAGGTTATATTCCACTTCATGTATTTGATATTGCGCCGCTTCATCTTTGGTTGCTTCACAAAAAATTACACGGTAATTCCAAAATCCAGCCATTACTTTTTCTCTTTAATAAACATATGAGCGCTACTTTAGCAGCTCTACAAAAATAAAAAAGCCTGCACTAGGCAGGCTTTTATCAATAATTACAATTTAACGTTAAATTTTTCGATTAGAAAAAGTTAACTTTAAATTCAGCACCAATGTAACGCTCTTCGTTAACCATTGCTGTGTTGTTGTTGAAATCAACACCACCAATTGCTTGTTGCTCGTCAAATAGGTTACGCACGAATGCTGATACTTCATATTCGTAGTCGCCTTGTGCCCATGCATAACCAGCACGTAGGCCTACTTCTGTTAATGGCTTACCTTCAAACTCAACTGATTCATATAAGAAAAAATCAATTTCACTACGGTACGACACATCAGCGTAAGTGAAGAATTCACCTTCAGCGAGTTCTTTAGTGTAACGAAGTGTGATGTTAGAGATCCACTCTGGTGCATGCGGTAAGCTGTTGCCATCAAGCATAGCTTGATCATTGATGATTGGATCTAAAAGCTCCAATCGACTTGGTGCAGCAATACTAAGAGTATCGTCTTTAAGCTCTGTTTTGTTATAGCTTAAATTAAATGTAGCATTTAGCTCATCACTTAACACCCACTCAGAATCAAGCTCAAAACCATAGCCAGTTGTTTTATCTGCATTTAATAAACGGTTAAAGTTAGCACCACCACCTACAGCTGTTAGCTGTTGGTCGTCCATAGTGTAATAAAATACCGTTGCGTTAACACGGCCTTGGCCATCTAACACATCAGATTTAATACCTGTCTCAAACGAAGTAACCGTCTCTGAATCTGCAACGGTTACTTCACTACCAAATAAGATACGACCTTGAAGACTCGGTGCACGGAAACTGTTAGCAATACGGCCATACCAATTTACATCATCGTTGATTTTATAGTTAGCTGATAAATCCCAGCTTACGTGATCATCACTTACATCACGCTCAATAAATAACGGAGCACCTGCCTCACCTGGTAATGGACCAAATGTACGATTTGCTGAGAACTCTTTCTCATCATCTGAATAACGAAGACCCGCGGTTACTTTCAGATCATCAGTAATGGTGTAATCAACTGAGCCAAACACAGCCCACGCTTTAGTGTCTTGCTGCTGGCTAACAAAACCATTTAATACGCCATTATTAGCTGTATCATAGCTAAAGTTTTCAATTGTTAATGCTTCGTCGAAGTAAAAAACACCCACCTGGTAATTTACATCACCGGCAAAGTTACTTGATAAGCGAAGTTCTTGCGTGTATTGGTCTTGGTCTGGAATACCATCAGCACTTTCTGAAGAAAAAGGAGTAGAAGCTGGTCCCGTATAATTAGGAAGATTAGATGTATCCAAACCACCATCGATGTCAGCACGAGAGTAAATTTCTGCACTTTCCCAACCAGAGATTGACGTTACTGTATGGTTAGCTAAGTCCCACTCAAGCTTAAGGCTTGCACCTTGCGATTCCACTTGCTGCGTCGCACGAGATGCGGCATCGTGATACACCACGTCATTTTCAAAACCATCAACTAAATCGTTAGTACCAGGTTTGATAGTGTTAGCACGAAAGGCAATTGGAGAGCCATCTAAATCACGAACATGGTAATTAAATAATCCAGTGAAATCGTCACCTTCATATAAAAATTGAATACGGGCTGCTTGTTCAGTATAACCGCCTAAGGCATCTTTTTGCTCAAAACCTGGTGCACGATTATCAATGTAATCGTCTTTATCTTGCCAAAGTACTGAAACACGTGTTGATAAACGATCTGTTAATGAACCACCAACAGCGCCTTCAAAGTCAACAGCACCACGACTACCGTAAGATACAGAGCCATAGCCTTCAAATTCTTGGCTTGGTTTTACGGTATCAAATTTAACTAGACCAGCAGGCGTATTACGGCCGAACAACGTACCTTGTGGGCCACGAAGCACTTCAACACGTGCTACGTCAAATACAGGGAAACCTTTTAAGATTGCGTTTTCTTGTACAATTTCATCAACCACAAGCGACACAGGCTGTGAAGCATTCAAATCGAAATCAGTGTTACCAAGGCCACGTACATAAAAGCGTGGGAATGAACGGCCAAATGAAGATTCAATAGATAAACTTGGGATTTTCGCATTCATAAAACGAATATCCATACCAGCTGAGCTGTAAGCATCTAAGCTATCGCCTTGCAGGGCTGAAACAGCAACAGGAACCTCTTGGGCATTTTCTACTCGTTTACGAGCTGTTACTTGAATAACTTCTAGTTGGTTCTTCTTAGCAGTAGTTTCTTGCTCAGCGGCTACAGCTGAAATTGAAGTACCTGCTACGGCAGAGAACAACGTTGCATTGATAAGGGTTGCTAACGTAGATCTTTTCATTGCTTTCATGTCGGGGTTAACCTTTTTAGTGCACTCTTGTTCAACGGTTGATGTGTTGCGCAATTAAATAATTACGGATTCAGTCAATTTTTCGCGACTTGCTCTATGCGGCGCGGACCTTATTACCGAGAGTACAAAAACGGCATAAATAAGGCTGACTGAATGCGCGAGATTATACCATGCTGTAATTAATTTACCGCATACTGAGCGCGAAAAATATAAACTTATTTTTAACACTTAAGCGCACTATCCCGACTTTTAGTGTACTTTTAGCAACAAAAACACCCAAAAGCGGACATATGTCCTTACAATAAACCAGTAAAAAATATAGCCAAATATGGCGGTGCTTTTTAGATACTACTTTTTCACTAAAGAACGCGTCAGTGCAATTTCACCATCAATATGAATATCTCGCTGCGGGAATGCAATAACCACATTATGCTGTTCAAACACCGCATAAATACTAAAACGAATATCACTGCGCACTTGCCTTAAGCGAGTTTCAGACTCAGCGCACACCCAAAAAATAGCATTAAAGACCAGCGAGCTGTCAGCAAAGTCATCAAACAACACGGTTGATTGGGGCGTTACGAGTATGGCTTCATGTTCATCTAATACTTGCTGAATTAACTTTTTAACCAGTAATACATCAGAGCCATAAGCTACGCCTACGCTTACCGACGAGCGTGCATTGCCATCAATGAGCGTCCAGTTTGTAACCGTATTTTCTAATAACTGGCTATTCGGGATCAACATATGCACCCCGTCGTTTCTGCGAATGCGGGTAGAGCGAGTGTTAATAGTTTCAACCACCCCTTTTGCAGTGCCAACTTCTAGAAAATCGCCAATACGGATTGGCCGCTCCCACATTAATATCCAGCCGCTAATAAAGTTATTAATAATATTTTGTGCACCGAACCCCACACCAATGGCAATGGCACCCGATACAAAGGCAAATGCGGTTAGTGGAATGTTGAGCACCTCAAGGGAAGTAAAAAGTAAAATCGCAATACTTAAAATAAAATAAAAACGCGTGAATAAATGCACTGCATCTGGGCTCATTTTTCGAGCAAGTAATGACTTCTTAATCAATTTACCAATACGTGTAACCACAAACCACATAGTAAATAAAATCAGTGGGACTTGAATGACTTTAGCAACCGTAATATGTACGTCGTTATAACTAAACAGCACAAAACCTAGTATGTCGTTAATTTGTTCTATATTCATGATTATTCCATATAAAAATAAGCTAGCAGTTAGTAAATCAGTAAATGCTAATAATTGAGTGAGTCTAGCATGTGGTTAAATTAAATAAGTAACAGTCTGTTTAAAATAATGACGGTAAAACAACCGTGATTGCCTCGTGTCGACATGCTTGCATTGACCTTGGGGTAATTTGGGCTGTGTACTGCTGCTTTTATCTACTAAAGCTGTTTTTGCAATCTAATTTGCGTTTAAATCCTGCTTTAAATAGATAAACTTTGTTGTATATAAGTCAAAATTTGGTAAGTTAACTGTGTTTTCGACTCACTAAGCCTATTTCGGCTATTTTTTCTATGGAGTTATTATGCGTAAAACACTGATTGCCACTACGATTGCTAGTGCACTTTTATTATCTGCCTGCTCTTCTGAGAGCACTAAAGAAACAACACAAGAAACCGCAGCGCAAGTTCAAGACATTAACGCAAGCAATGTATTGTTCAAACCAAGTCCACTTCAATACATGGCACCTGAGTTTGATAAGTTTGGTACGACTGAATACGAAGCCGCATTTGATGCAGGTATTGCACAGCACAATGCAGAAATATTGGCAATTGCCAACAACCCAGCGCCAGCCACTTTTGAAAACACCTTAGTTGAAATGGAGCTGGCAGGCGAGCTACTAAACCGCGCATCAGCTGCGTTTTATAACCTATCAGGTCTTATTTCAAACGATGAATACCAACGTATTGATAAAAAAATGGCGCCAGTTTTCTCGGCTCACTCTGATGACATTTATTTAAATGGTGCATTGTTTAAACGTGTACAAACGGTATACGACAATAAAGATAAGTTAAGCGCTGAAGATCAACGCCTAGTCGATTTTTACTACAAACAGTTTGTAAAAGCCGGTGCAAAATTAAACGATGCTGAAAAAGCAAAAATGCGTGAAATCAACGCAGAGCTTGCAAAACTATCAACTGAGTTTTCTCAAAACGTATTAAAATCGTTTAAAGAAGACGTCATTATGGTTACTGATAAAAGCAAACTTGCGGGATTATCTGAAGGTGAAATTGCCGGTCTTGCAGCCGCTGCTAAAAAAGCAGGCAAAGATGGCTACATGATCACCTTAGTGAACACCACGCAACAGCCTATTTTAGCAAGCCTTGAAAATCGCGAACTACGTGAGCAAATTTTTAAAGCATCAACCAATCGTGCTGCTAAAACAAATGGCCCTATCATTATTAAAGAAACTAACCTGCGCGCACAAAAAGCAGAACTGTTAGGCTTTAAAGATTGGGCTTCTTATGTAATGACTTCACGCATGGCACAAACCACTGATAATGTGTTCGGCATTTTAGATGACTTAGCACCAAAAGCTGTTGAAAAAGCAAAAGCAGAAGCTCAAGCTATTCAAAAAGTAATTAATGACTCGGGTGAAAGCTTTGAGCTTAAGCCTTGGGATTGGGCATTTTACGCTGAAAAAGTGCGTGCTGAAAAATACGACCTAGATCCAGCATTGGTTAAGCCTTATTTTGAAATGCAGTCGGTTATCCATAACGGCCTGTTCTTCGCTATGGAAAAACTTTACGGCATTACCTTTAAAGAGCGTAAAGACTTGCCAGTTTACCACGATGATGTAATGGCATTTGAAGTATTTAACGCCGATGGCAGCGCCATTGGTTTATTTTACATGGACCCATATGCACGAGAAGGTAAACGTGGCGGTGCATGGATGAGTGCATACGTAAGCCAAAGCGGCTTAAAAGGCACTAAACCTGTTATTTACAACGCACAAAACATTCCAAAGCCGGCTGAAGGCGAGCCAACGCTCATGACGTTTGATGAAGTATCAACTATGTTCCATGAGTTTGGTCATGCGGCACACGGGTTATTCTCTGACGTTAAATACCCAAGCCTAGCAGGTACTGCAACAGCGCGTGACTTTGTTGAATTTCCATCACAAGCACATGAAGACTGGATGATTGAGCCAAGTGTATTAGCTAACTACGCTAAGCATTACAAAACAGGTGAGCCAATTCCTCAAGCACTACTTGATAAAGTACTTGAGTCACAAAAGTTCAACCAAGGTTTTGGTACCACTGAATATTTGGCAGCTGCACTACTGGATATGGAATGGCATTCTTTTGGCTCTGATAAAAAAGTAGCCGATGTACAGCAGTTTGAAGCTGATGCATTAAAAGCACATGGCATTGATTACTACCCTGTGCCACCGCGTTATAAATCAAACTACTTTAGCCATACCTTTGCAGGTGGTTATTCAGCCGGTTACTACGCTTACCTATGGACTGAAGTATTTGCCGCTGATGCCTTTGCCCATATGGAAAACAACGGTGGCTTAACGCGTGAAAATGGTGATAAGTTCCGTAAAGAGATCCTATCAAAAGGTAATAGCCGCGACTTAATGCAAAGCTACATTGAGTTTAGAGGCCAAAAACCAACCACTGATGCATTACTTAAACGCCGTGGTTTAGTTGATTAATTAATATTTTTAATCAACTGATATAAAAGCCCGCTTGCGGGCTTTTATTGTTTATAGAACAATATATAACAGATAAACTGACACCATTACTTAAGACAAGATGAGTGTTATGGGCTATTTATTTGCAGTTACCCTTCTTTGGGCGTTTTCGTTTAGTTTAATTGGTGTGTATTTAGCAGGCCAAGTTGATGCGTGGTTTAGTGTGCTAATTCGTGTGGCTTTAGCAGCGTTAGTATTTTTGCCTTTTTTAAAGAAAATCCCTACCCCACTTGCGTTTAAACTCATGCTGATAGGCGCACTGCAACTGGGGGTTATGTATGGCTTTTATTACCACTCATTTTTGTTTTTAAGTGTGCCAGAAGTGCTGTTATTTACTGTAATGACCCCGCTTTACATTACGCTTTTAAACGATGCGCTAAATAAACAGTTTAATCCGCAGTTTTTTATCGTCGCGTTTATTGCCGTGTTAGGAGCTATTACCATTCGTTATGAAAACTTAGACAGTAACTTTTTAGTCGGATTACTACTGGTTCAAGGCGCTAATATTAGTTTTGCTATCGGCCAAGTAACCTACAAACGATTAATGCTTAATAAACAACTCGATGATAAAACCGTATTTGGTTGGTTTTTTATTGGCGCACTAATTGTTGCAAGCGCCTGTTACGCCTTATTTGGTGATCTTAACAAATTACCAAGTACCTCAACTCAATGGGGCATACTGATTTATTTAGGCATTGTGGCCTCCGGTTTAGGCTACTTTATGTGGAATAAAGGCGCGACGCTTGTTAATGTTGGCGCGCTGGCGGTGATGAACAACTTGCTTATTCCTGCCGGTATTATTGTTAATGTACTGATTTGGAATAGAGACGCAGACCTACTTAGATTAAGTATTGGCGCGGGAGTGATGCTGTCTGCCTTAGTGGTAAACCAAATAATGGCTAAATCAGCAAATTAATCACTCTGTAGTGAAATTGTCATTAATAATTAGTAAGGTAGCGTCCACTTTTATTTTTAAGGACAAATAATGAAGCGCATACCTTTTCTAACAACTTTTTTATTATTAAGCTCACTCACTGGCTGTGATGACGATGTAAAAATAGTCGAAAAAGAAGTGGTTGTTACCAACACTGACGTTGAAATTGTTGAAGTGCCTACCCCGGTTATTGTTGAAGTAGCTCAAGGCACCAATACGCAACTAGGTACTCGCCCTGACTACTTAATTGACGATATGGCTGACAGCGCACTAAAAACACAATTAGAATCGTGTAAAGAAGGCCCTTTTTATCGTACTGATTTTTCAATTGGTCACCGTGGTGCCCCCATGCAATACCCAGAGCACACACAAGAGTCTTACTTAGCGGCTGCTCGTATGGGCGCTGGTATTGTCGAATGCGATGTAACCTTTACCAAGGATAAAGAGCTAGTATGCCGCCATTCTCAGTGCGACTTGCACACCACCACTAATATTTTAGCTATTCCAGAACTTGCGGCTAAATGCAGTGAGCCATTTACTCCAGCAAACTCTAACAGTGGCACGCCTGCTTCAGCTAAATGTTGTACCAGTGATATTAGCTTGGCAGAGTTTTTAACCCTTGAGGGTAAAATGGATGGCGCAAACACCAGTGCCACCAATGTTAGCGATTACATGAAAGGTACACCAAGTTGGCGCACTGACTTATACGCCACCTCAGGTACACTCATGACCCACAAACAAAGTATTGCACTATTTAAACAGCTCGGAGTAAAAATGACCCCAGAGCTTAAATCACCTCAAGTGAGTATGCCCTTTAACGGTATGACCCAAACGCAATACGCACAAAAAATGCTAGATGAATACACGCAAATGGAGGTACCCGCTTCGCATGTTTTTCCGCAATCATTTAATTTAGCTGACGTACAATATTGGATTAATACTAACCCTGAATTTGCAGCGCAAAGCGTTTATTTAGATGGCCGAGACAGCGATGCAGGGTTTGATCCTAACAACCCCGACACATGGCAACCTAGTATGGCTTCGCTTTTTAATGACGGTGTTAAAATTATTGCTCCACCCATTTGGATGCTATTAACCATAGATAATGAAAGTAATATAGTGCCATCACAGTACGCTATTGATGCTAAAGCCGCAGGGCTTAATATTATTGCATGGAGTCTTGAACGTTCAGGGCCGCTAAATAATGGAGGCGGATACTATTACCAGTCAATTAGTGATGTTATAGATAACGATGGCGATATGTTCACTGTGGTTGATGTGTTAGCGCAAGACGTAGGTGTAATGGGTATCTTTTCCGATTGGCCAGCTACGGTTAGCTACTACGCAAGTTGCAATAAAATGCCTGCAAGTATTTAAACTTTAGGGCGTGTTTATTTGACCGCGCTCAGCTATTATATTTATTTTACTGAGCGCTTTTATGATCATCCAACACCATAACGCTGACTTACCAACGCCTACAGGGTTAATGCGAACCACTATTTACCGCCCACAAACATCGGGGCAATACCCTGCCATTATTTTTTATTCTGAAATTTTCCAGCAAACGGCACCTATTGCCCGCAGTGCAGCTATTTTAGCCAGTCATGGTTTTGTGGTACTTGTGCCAGAAGTGTTTCATGAGCTTAACCCTATCGGAACTGTGCTGGCTTATGATGACGAAGGTAAAGATAAAGGTAATAACGATAAATGGGCTAAACCTTTAGAGCATCATGATAGCGACACACAAAGCCTTATCGAGTTTGTAAAACGACAAAGTTATTGTTCAGGAAACGTGGGAGCTATGGGTGTATGTATTGGTGGACATTTAGCTTACAGAGCCGCTTTAAACCCACTTATAAAAGCCGCGTTTTGTTTATACGCCACCGATATACACAGTAATACACTGCCCGCACAACCCGGTAATAACTCATTTGAACGCATGGCCGACATACTCGGTGAAATTCATTTTATATGGGGTAAACAAGATCCCCATGTTCCACAAGATGGCCGAGACAAAATATACCAGCAAGCTGTTCGCACTGGCATAAATTACCAATGGCAAGAAGTTAACGCGCAACATGCCTTTATGCGTGATGAAGGCGAGCGCTACGATGCAGCTCTCGCCATAGCAATGTATCAACAGGCTGTTGCCTTATTTAACCGAGCGCTAGCCCTTACGCATACCTAATGCCGTATGCTGTTTTACAAAATACGCTTTTAAATAATCAACAAACAAACGTAACTTTTTAGACCCCGTCGCTCCTGGCGGGAAAACTCCGTACAATTCAATGTCTTTGCTTTTGTAGTCGTCCATTATAATTTGCAGTAAACCCGCTTGTACTTTTGGCCATGCATCGTATAGCGGTATACGCCCTATGCCATGTCCTGCCTCTACAAATGCAGTCCGTGCAGCGGCATTATTGGTACTGAGCGATCCTTGCATGGTAATGTCGACTTTTTTACCATCTTTTTGCAAGGTCAAGATTTTGCTCCCTAACTGATAAACCACCCACTGGTGCTGTGCTAATTCATCGGGCGTAGTGGGCTTACCATAATGTGCAAAATAATTAGGCGCGCCACAAATACAAGTACTCATAGTGGCTAACTTGGTTGCCTGTAGGTTTGAATCGCGCAGCGCAACCCCCCTAATAGCAAAATCAAATCCGTGTTTAATAATATCCACCACATCATCAGTTAGCTGTAAATCTATATCAATTTTGGGGTATTGGCGCTTAAAGGTATTAATTGCAGGCACTATTAATTGCATCCCCACATTAACCGGGCAACTAATTTTTAATAATCCTTGGGGCTCACTTTTTATATTTTCTATTTGTTGATTGGCAGCATTAGCCTGCTCGGTAATAACTCGGCAACGCTCATAGTAAGCCATACCGGCTTCAGTAAGGGCCATGGTCCGTGTTGAACGATTAAGTAAGGTTACTTCAAGTTGCGTTTCTAGCTTTTTTAAATGATAACTGGCTACCGCCCGTGTTAACCCTAGTTGCTTTGCCGCTGCAGTTAAACTGCCCTGCTCAACTATTTGTGCAAATACCACCATACTTTTTAATTGTTCAAACGAGACTTTCATGGACGCTCCAGTGCGGTTTTAACTTCAACCCCTAATTGTATCAATTATTAAATCAATAAAGTTAAATTTATCATCGTTGTTTAAGGTTGGGTTAGTGCATATAGTAATTGCTAAGCAAAGATTACAATTTTAAATCATCAGAAGGAAAAAATAATGGCTAAGAAAATACTAATGGTACTTACTTCACACGCTGATTTAGGCAATACCGGTGAGAAAACAGGTTTTTGGGTAGAAGAATTCGCCGCCCCTTATTATGCATTTGTAGATGCTGGCGCAGAAATCACTCTAGCTTCACCAAACGGTGGCCAACCACCAATCGACCCAACCAGTACACTAGCCGACTTCCAGACTGATGCAACCAAGCGATACGACAACGACAGTGCAGCGCAAGCATTAATGGCAAACACAAAAGTACTAAGTGAACTGAATGCTTCAGATTTTGATGCGGTATTTTATCCAGGCGGCCATGGCCCATTATGGGATTTAGTAGATAACACAGATTCAATCTCGCTCATCGAAGATTTTGTAAAATTACAAAAGCCAGTGGCAGCAGTGTGTCATGCGAGCGCCGCATTTTTAAATACAAAAGATGCTGATGGCAATGCATTGGTTGCGGGTAAAAAAGTTACCGGCTTTAGTAACACTGAAGAAGCCGCTGTACAATTAACAGATGTAGTGCCATTTTTAGTCGAAGACGAGCTGATCAAAAAAGGTGGTGACTATCAAAAAACCGACGACTGGGGCGTGCTTGCGCTTGAAGACGGTTTAGTGATCACCGGTCAAAACCCTGCAAGCTCTGAGCTAGCAGCTAAAAAATTACTTACCAAGCTTGGTTAATTACAATTAATCAGCATAAAAAGCACAGTTTAATCGCTGTGCTTTTTAATTTGCTTTTCATTACTCACCACTATTCCTATACTGGCCACTCTTAATATAAATAAGGGCACCGTATGCAAAATAAACCATCCACCTTGTCGTTACTTAGCAGCACCCGTTTTGCCATTATAAGCATTGTGACTATTTGTTTTGTGTTGCAACTAATTAATAGCCTGCCAGGCATTAATTTAAACGGTTTAGGTATTTATCCAAGAAGTATTCAAGGGCTGATTGGTATTCTTTGTGCTCCCTTTTTACACGGTAGCTGGTGGCATTTTGCTAGTAATATGCTGCCCTACATTGTTTTAAGCTGGTTAATTTGCCAATACAGCGTAAAGCGTTTTTATAGTGTATTTATATTCACCGCATTAGTCGGTGGATTACTGGTATGGATGTTTGCTCGTGGCAATATTCATGTCGGCTTAAGTGGCGTTATTTATGGGTTATGGGGATTTATTTTATGCTATGGCATTGTAAGACGTTCTTTTAAATCTATTTTTATAGCCGTGGTGGTGGCCTTTTTATACAGTGGCTTTATTTGGGGCGTGTTACCACAACGGTTTCACATCTCGTTTGAAAGCCATCTGTTTGGCGCACTTAGTGGATTCTTTTTAGGGTATAAATTAGCAAAAGCAGATAAATTAAAAGCAACAACGGGCAAAGCAAATACGCACGTTTAAACGATTAGAGGCTATTTATGAGTGATAACAACGACTACACCCCAGCAAAAGTATGGACATGGGACAATGAAAGTGGTGGTAAATTTGCTAGTATAAATCGCCCCATTGCAGGCGCTACTCATGACAAAACATTACCGATTGGCGAACATCCATTTCAGCTTTATTCGCTGGCAACACCCAATGGCCAAAAAGTTAGTATTATGTTTGAAGAGCTTTTAGAGCTTGGCTTAACCGATGCCGAATACGATGCGTATTTAATTAATATTGGTGAAGGCGATCAGTTTGGCTCTGACTTTGTTGATATAAACCCGAACTCAAAAATACCCGCGCTGATGGATCATTCAACCACACCGCCAACACGCATATTTGAGTCAGGTGCTATTTTACAATACTTAGGCGAAAAATTTGATGCCTTTATTCCTAATGACCTCAAAGCCAAAACAGAGTGTCGTAACTGGCTATTTTGGCAAATGGGCTCAGCACCTTACTTAGGCGGTGGGTTTGGCCACTTTTACAGTTATGCACCGAGTAAAATGCAATACCCGATTGACCGTTTTACCATGGAAACTAAGCGCCAGCTTGATGTACTAAACCGCCATTTAAGTGACAATGAATACATGGCAGGCAGTAAATATTCAATTGCCGACATTGCTATTTGGCCGTGGTATGGCTCACTGGTTTTAGGTGATCTATACGACGCGGCAGAGTTTTTAGATGTTGCATCTTATACCCATGTGGTTCGTTGGGCTAAACAAGTGGCTGCACGCCCAGGCGTAAAACGAGGTCGTCGCGTTAATCGTACGTGGGGCCCGGAAGAAGAGCAAATGGCAGAGCGCCACAGTGCTCGTGATTTTGAATAAGACGCTGCTTTAGTACAAACAAAAAATCAGCGCTTAGCTGATTTTTTTGTGTTTATTTGGGGTTCCTTTATTCTTAGCAGGTAAAATGACTTTGTAATCCCAACAGTAGAAAAGTTAAGCATACCATCTTAATATATCTAAATATTTACACTGATAGCGTAGTTATTAATTGTGAAAAAACTGACAAAAGAACAAATCTATAAACGCTTAAACAATGAAGAAGACGCCCGAGCTTGCAAGGCCATCGACAACAATGCCTGTCAGGAAGTACCTGGTAATTTTATTATTTTACTCATTAGCCAGCTGTTTAGTAAATTTGCCGATGCACTGCTTAATCCAAAAATAACGCTGCCATGGTTAATGCAAAGCTTAAATGTACCAGCGAGTTTTATTGCTTGGTTAGTACCAATTAGAGAATCGGGTTCATTGCTGCCCCAACTTGCTATTGCTAACGTTATTCGCAAACTCCCCGTTCGTAAATGGGTATGGGTAATAGGTGCAGTGATGCAAGCAGGATGCATTTTAGCCATGGTTGCGGTGGCGTTCACCCTCAAGGGCGCACAAGCAGGCTACGCCATTATTGGCTTATTAATTTTATTTAGCCTTGCCAGAGGGTTTAACTCTGTCGCTGCAAAAGATGTGCTGGGCAAAGTTATTCCTAAACAGCAACGCGGTAATATTAGCGGGCTTGCTGCGAGTATTGCCGGTTTTGCCACCTTAACGTTTGGTCTCTTGATGTGGTTTTTTTCACAGCAAAAAGATCAAGATATTGTGATCATCGCTTTACTACTGGGTGCATTAATGTGGCTGATTGCCGCGTTTTTTTATGCACAAATTAACGAATATAGTGGCGCTACCGAAGGAGCTAATAATGGCCTATTGCACGCGTTTTCAAAGTTAAAAATTTTATACCAAGACAAACAGTTTGCGCATTTTGTTATTACACGTGCCTTACTGCTTTGTTCAGCATTGAGTGCCCCTTTTTATATTATTTTAGCCAGTAAACAGTCTTTTGAATTTTCTTTACTTGCCACCTTTATTGCCGTTTCCGGCTTTGCAAGCCTAGTCTCAGCGCCGATTTGGGGGCGCTTAAGTGACTTATCTAGCCAGCGAGTGCTGGTACTCAGTGCCACTTTGGTTACCATTAATGGGCTGGCTGTATTTGTTATTGCAACTTGGTATAACGAGCTGCTACTAAATTGGTGGGCTATGCCTATTTTGTACTTTTTACTCTCAGTTGCGCACCAAGGAGTACGCTTAGGGCGAAAAACGTACCTCGTCGATATGGCAGAGGGTAACAAACGCACCGATTATGTGTCGGTTAGTAATACCGTTATTGGGGTTTTATTACTGATGTTAGGCAGTATAGGCTTATTAGAATCGTTTTTATCAACCGCAGAGCTTATTTTGCTTTACAGTGGGTTAGGTTTTTTGGGGGGCAATGAGTGCACTGTTTTTACCAAAAACAGAGTAAATAGCGTGCTGTTTAACCTAATGTAATTAAAACGCTCACCTTTAAAGTTGTGGGCGTTTTAATGCAAACTTATCTTTGGTGGTGCTAAAGTAATCGCCGCCCATTTTACCTACTGCATCTAAACGTGTCGGATCTATGTAGCCATTTACCAACGTGGCGTCATCTATAAAAATTCCCACTACATCTAAGAGCATCATTTTGCCACCGCTTGGTTCATCTGAAATAGTGATCACTTCTCGAAGCTTACATTCATAGCGTACTTTTGAAGCTGCAACACTCGGCGGATTAACTAACTGGCTTGGGACTCTCTCTATGCTGGCCTCATCAAACTCACTGACATTATTAGGGTAATTAGCGCAGCTTTGGTTCATTTGCTCTACTAAGGCATGACTAACAATATTAACCACACATTCTTTGGTGGCTAGTAAATTTGTCAGTGTATCTTTATTGGCTTTATCGCTGGGGTTAACTTGAGTAACACTTAGCACTGCAGGCTGACAACTTGCTACGGTAAAAAAAGAGTAAGGTGCAATATTGCTTACCCCCTCATTACTTAGGGTGCTTATCCATGCAATCGGTCGTGGACTAATACCGCCAACTAAGTAGCTATAAACAGAGCGGTTGTTGTTTTGAATTAAATCTAAAAACATTATTTCTCACTTTTAAGTTAAAAACTAAACCCTAGTACTAGGCAATACGTACTTATAAGTTGGATCTTCATTAATACTACACCGTTAGCAAATAGTTTAATTTCATGCGCCAAAAAATAAACATTGTCTGGTTTAAACGCGATTTACGCTTAAGCGATCATCAACCGCTTAAACATGCGTTTAGCAATGGGCTTCCAACATTATTGCTGTACAACTTTGAGCCGCTGTTACTCGAAGATGCTCATTATAACGAGCGACATTGGCGCTTTGTGTATCAGTCACTATGTGATTTAAACCAACAACTTGATCGCTTTAATAGCTGCGTGTACATATTTAAACAAAATATGCAGTCGTTGCTTGAAGAGCTACTCACCCAGTTTGAAATAATTAATCTCTTTAGTCACCAAGAAATCGGCTTAAATAATACATTTGAGCGCGATAAAGCGATTAAAGCATGGTGCCAACATAATCAGATTAACTGGTTAGAGTCACCAACGGGGGCTGTCATTCGGGGTAAAAAAAATCGCAATAATTGGAATGAATGCTGGCAACAAACAATGCAAGCGCCAATTGCCATCCCAGATTGGAAACACATTAAAACAGTGACACTCACACACTACCAATCGCCAGAATTACCAGACAGTTACACAGCTGACGATGACAACTTTCAATATGGAGGGCCGCGACTTGCCCGCGATGTTATGCACAGTTTTTTTGCCGAGCGCGGTAAAGGCTATCAAAAAGGGATCTCTAGCCCGAGCTTGAGCCGTACGCATTGCTCTAGGTTATCGCCCTATTTAGCGTGGGGAAATATCAGCCTGAGGCAAGTGTATCAAATGGCGATTGACGCATACCATTCAACCCATCTCGATAAAAAAGGCTGGAAGCGTCCGCTTGCTGCGTTTGTATCTCGCCTGCATTGGCATTGCCATTTTATGCAAAAGTTTGAAAGCGAATGCAGCATGGAATTTAAAGCCTTAAATCCGGGTTACCATGCATTTCCGTATCGTGATGACGCTAAGGTTACTAGCGATATTGAACGCTGGGCACAGGGGCAAACCGGTATTCCTATTATTGATGCCTGCATGCGCTGTTTAAAAGCCACCGGTTATATTAACTTTAGAATGCGCGCTATGCTGGTGAGCTTTGTAACCCATCATTTAAACATCAGCTGGCAACAGGCAAGTATTCCGCTGGCTAATTACTTTTTAGACTTTGAGCCAGGTATTCATTATCCGCAAATACAAATGCAGGCATCGGTTACTGGCATTAATACTATTCGCCATTACAACCCCATTAAACAATCTGAAGATCAAGACCCAACCGGCGCATTTATAAAAAAATGGTGTCCCGAACTTGAAAAGATCCCCATTGAATATTTACATCAACCCTGGCAACAAACGCCAATGGAAGCGTTATTTAACGACTTTAAACTTGGTGAAGATTACCCAGAGCCGATGCTTGATTTAACTCAAGCATCTAAAGAGGCACGCGAGCGATTGTGGCAATACCGAGAGCGTAGCGATGTTAAACGTGCTATTCATGCCATACTAAAAAAACATGTAGCCATCACTCCCTCGGTACGTAAATCCAAAAAGCAGTCAGGCAAATAACTATGGCACATAAAAAACTAACCCTACCTGAAAAAATATGCCCTGTGTGTAATAAACCGTTTGCGTGGCGTAAAAAATGGCAACGAGACTGGGATAACGTTATTTATTGTTCTGAGCGATGTAAACGTAGCAAATAGAGATTGGCGTTTATCTTGCAGCCTCCATGTTACTACGTACATTTTTAAGCAATTATCGGATTATTTTACATACAACTGATATCAATGCTGAAAAATTTACATTAATCGCAACAAGGAGAACATGATGACAATTAAAAAAACGGCAAGCTCAAATTGGTCTGGCGATATTAAAAGTGGTAAAGGCACTATATCAACTCAAAGCGGTGCTCTCGATAACCAGCCGTATGGGTTTAATACTCGCTTTGAAGATAAGCCCGGCTCTAACCCAGAGGAGCTAGTTGGTGCAGCCCACAGTGCTTGCTTTAGCATGGCGTTATCGCTAGCGTTAGGAGATGCGGGTTTTACTGCTGACGATATAAGCACCAAAGCGACAGTAAGCTTAGATGAAGTAGACGATGGCTTTGCGGTGAGTGAAATTGAATTGGTAGTTAATGCAAAAATTACTGATATTTCCAATGAGCAATTTCAAGCCCTGTGTGAAGACACCAAAAAAGGCTGCCCGATTTCAAAACTACTCAATACCAGCATAAAGCTAACGGCAACACTTAACTAATTTTGTAAACCAATTATACTTTTTGCGTAGCAGTAAGATTATGTTTTCGCATAACCTTACTGCTAATTTTTCATGAATTAAATAAAAACTTTATTATGAGTTATATTAATGTTTACTAATATAATTATGTAAAATCTCAATACTTTGTTAGGATTATAAAAAACTTAACCATCTTTTAGTGTTGGTTAAATACAAAGGTGGATGAATGAACGAAAAATCACAAAGTTGCGAAAAAGTATCTTGTAGCAACTGCGCTGATTCTAGCGAACTAGACTTTGACTTTACCATGGCGTTTCAGCCTATTATAAATTGCCAGAGCAACACTATTTATGGCTATGAAGCACTGGTTCGTGGTTTAAATAATGAGTCGGCTTATTCTATTATTTCCCAAGTAAACGACGACAACCGCTATACCTTTGACCAACTATGTAGAATTAAAGCCATTGCACTTGCCTCTAAGCTAGGCATAAACACCATGCTAAGCATTAACTTTTTACCCAACGCTATTTATAAGCCTGAGCGCTGTATTCGCACTACACTAGAAGCGGCTAAAAAGTACAACTTCCCTACAACTAATATTATGTTTGAATTTACTGAAGTTGAAAAAATAGAAGACAGCAGCCACGTTGAGCGGGTTGTAAGCTACTACCAAGAATTAGGCTTTAAAACAGCTACCGATGACTTTGGCTCAGGCTATTCTGGATTAAACTTACTAGCTGACTTTCAAACAGATATTATTAAACTCGATATGGCACTTATACGCGATATCGACAAAGACACAAAACGCCAAACTATTGTGCGTAACTGCTTAAATATGTTTGAAGAACTGAACATAATGGCGTTAGCTGAGGGTATTGAAACAGTTGAAGAATATCACTGGCTAAAAAGTGTCGGCATTGAATTAATGCAAGGCTACTTGTTTGCAAAACCTGGGTTTGAGTGCTTACCAGACGTTAATTTTCAATAACATTTAGTTGTTATAAAAAAACCGCCATCAAGGCGGTTTTTTAGTTTTTGCTATTGGTTAATTACATATTTCCCAGCTCTATCATCATTGCGGTGTACATACGTAAATTAAGTGCTAGTTGCTCAAGCGTAATAAATTCATGTTCTGAGTGACCGGTGTAGCGTTTACCTGGCATTGATGGACCAAACGATACGGCATTATCAAATAACTTAGCGTTGGTACCACCACCAATAGAGACAAAATCTGCGTCTTGATCGCCAGTAAAGTGTTTAAAAATATCAAGTAACTTCTGCGCATGGGGCGCGTCATCAAGTAACATGGGTGTACCAATGGTGGTTTTAACATTGGCTAATGTTACTTTATTATCAGCTTGCCATTGAGTAAGCGCACTATTAATTTGCTGTTTTAGTAAGTCAGCCTCTTTACCCATAGGACGACGAGCATTAACCGCTAACGTTAGGTTATTACCGTCTCGTTCAATAACTGTGGGCGCTACCGTCATTGGCCCCATAAAGTCATGTTTATACGCAATATCACCAAACTGTTTACCGTGAATATCTAGGCCAATTAGCTGATTTACAAACTTAATGAGCTGCCCATCGCTGTTGTTTTCAAGCTCAACGGCTTTAAATAGTTCAGCCAAATAAGCAATGGCGTTAACACCTGACTCTGGCTCAGATGAGTGAGCCGACATGCCTTTAACACTAATTAAAGTCCCATCTAACTGATCATCAAAGGTAAATTCTACTTGCTTAAGAACCTTGGCTGTTTGTTTTAATTGAGCCATCAATTCAGTACTCGCATTATGCAAAGTTAAGCTGGCATCTTCAGGGATTTGGCTAGCAAAGGCACCACCCGTTACATTGCTGACATACACACCTGTTTGTGGTGATGTTGCATCAAATGTTGGCGCAATTAAGCTCCAGCCTTTTTCAGCAACCACTACAGGGTATGAGGCATCAATGGTTATCGCATACTTTGGTTGCTCATAGGTTTTCATAAACTCAGTTAACGGCCCCCAATCAGACTCCTCGGCCAAATAAACCATCAGCTCAATGCGGTTATCAAGGGTTATGCCTTTATCTTTTATGGCTTTCATCGCATATAAAGCGGTGGCTATAGCGCCTTTATCGTCTTCGGTACCTCGGCCAACTAATTTACCCGGCTCTGAGGTATCAATAATAAATGGGCTTTGTTTCCATTTGCTGGCGTTTGCAGGTTGTACATCACCGTGAGTCACTATGGTTACTTTTTCTTTTTGCTCACCCATGCCTATGAGTACGGTATAGCCTAAATCTTGGTAGTCAAAGCCAAGTTCAGCGGCTTTCATTTTTAATAACGCTTTAAAGCCTATAAAGTCGGGGTTTTGTGGTGCGCTGATCTCACTTTTATTAACCGTAGGAAACGATACTAAATTAGTAAGCGTATGCACCTGTGCATTTTGATAGTTATTAACTGCGTAATCGGCCACGCTTTCACTGTGTTTATTTAATTGTGCATGAGCGCTAAATGCACATAAGGCAATACTTGCTAAAGCTAGCTTGTTCAAAACAGATTCCATTTAATTAACAACAAAGAACACTAATTATAACCTCCTTGTAAAGTGACAAACAGCGCTTTGCGGCAGACCCACCACGGCAAGATCATTATAAATTGAACTTATAGAATATGTAGTGATCAGATCAAGACATAATAATCACCTTGGTCACGTAAAATATGAGCGCTACTTTTCTGAAACACTTTAATTCAATTACCGATCCTCGCA
>NZ_JBEOOG010000033.1:0-43078 GCF_040308965.1 Pseudoalteromonas sp. MER144-MNA-CIBAN-0113 | reverse complement strand
ATCCAATCGTTCTTGGTCGAAAGATCGGATCTCGGAACAGGCATTTAGTTCAATTTTCTTAAACGAGATTCAGGTTAGTTAGCTTGCAGGTATTCAATTACAGAGGTCGCGTTCACAGGTTTGTAAAAGTAATACCCCTGAAAACGTTTACAGCCAATATCCACTAACATATCAAATTGTGCTTGCTCTTCCACGCCCTCAGCTATAACACTTAAGTTATGGCTGTTGGCAATGGCAATAATACTTTGCACCATACTATTTGATTTAGAGTCCACCAAAATATCATCAACAAAGCTCTTATCTATTTTCAGTTCATCTATCGGTAAGCGTCTCAAAAGACTCAGTGATGAATAGCCTGTGCCAAAATCATCCATTGAAAAGCGTATTCCACGTGACTTTAAGCTCTTAATCGTATCAATCATATGTTCAAGATTATCCATAAAGAGGGATTCTGTTATTTCTAAAATGATACTTTGCGCAGTAACATTGTGCGTCTCTAAACTGTGTAATAATGTAGGAATAAATACACTACTTTGAAATTGCATTACTGAAATGTTTATTGCCAATTCAAGAGGGGTATCGCTGTGTTGCTGCATTTTTGCAAACTCACTAATAGAGCGCGCTAAAACAAAGTCACCGATTTTAAAAATTAAATCACTTTGCTCCGCAATAGCAATAAACTCAGCAGGTGAAACCATACCCAACTCGCTATCATGCCAACGAATTAGTGCTTCCATAGCATGAATTTTACCCTGCTCATTTACTTGGCACTGATACGCCATAGACAATGACTGCTCGTTTAACGCCATATTAAGCCGCTCTTCTACTTTTAAACGACGTAAGTAAGCTTGTTTAATATCAGCATGATAATGACACAGCCATTGACCTGTATCCTTTGCCCATTGATTCGCTAAATGCGCACTTCGTACGAGCTTGCTCTTTGTTATACCATGCTCTGGATAACAGGCTATGCCCACACTTATATTAAGTAATCGTTCACTATTGTTGGTTTCATATTGCTGGATTGCTGACTCTAAAATATGCTCGAATGCACGTCTGTTTTGCTCATCAAAAGTGTGAGGTGCAATAATACAAAATTCATTCCCACTATTTCTAAATACTAAATAGGGTGATAAAAATGTTGTTTTTAAAAAGCCAGCAAAGGTTTTTATCGCTTTATCGCCAAACTCCATGCCAAAGCGATTATTCATAGAACGCAAGTTGGTAATGTTAATGATTGCTAAGCTAAACGATGTTTCTTTTTTCTCTTCAAAGCTATCACGTAACGCTTTTCGATTTGGGAGTTTGGTCAAATCATCATGTCTTGAAAGATGGAATAGCTCATCAATACGCTTTTTTTCAGCACGTGCAATAAGCCTAAAACCAAAAAATAGCACCATACAAATAAACACATAAACTAGGACATACAAGCCAACTTTCCAATAATACAGATTTTTTATTGGTTGCATCGCCATTTGTGACAGAGTCCACAACTGATAACGGTTATCAAATTTTGCTGAGGTGATATACGGTTTGCCTTTTACCGTCGTTTCTATGCTAAACACTTCCTCGGAAGATTTAAGTGTTTGCTTTGTTTTACCTGTTTGCTCTATCAAAGCATTACCCGATAACCCCAATGCCTCTTTAGTCTGGGTTTTTATATAACTTGCTATATCTGCATCTCTAACCGAGCTGTATTGAATAAAGCCATCTATTTCTCTTGCTAGCATGATGTAATCATCACGATTACTTTGCAAAATATTTAAGTACTTAGTCCCTCTCGACACCGCCATACCTGCCGTCATAACCGCAATTACTGTGCCGCTCTTATCGCGTAATGCTTTTCTTATTGGGATCACCCACTCTTGTAAAGATTCATTAAAGTAAGTCTGTCCTAATACCATTTTGTCTGATACGAGGGTTTGCGCAAAGCTTTGGCGTGTATTTTTATTTTCTTTCAGGTTGATCATGGTTGAAGCGTTTAAGTTTGAGCTGTAATAAATAATCTCGCCTTGCGGATTAAACAGTCCAAAGCCTAATAACACGGGATTTTCGAGCAAAATATTATCAAGAAGTTTAATTGTCGACGTTTTTTCATGTAAATTATTATTAGAGAGAATATCTCTACCAATTAAATCTAGCATCAGCTCTTTATTTCTAAGGGTGCTTTTAAGTGCTTGCGCAGAAAATTCCACACGATTTTGGGAGCTCGTGAGGTAATCTTTTTTGATGTTTTTCCACTCGTAAACCAAAAGCACGCTTAATAAAATTAAGCCACCCAACAGCAAAAAACAGAAGAGTTTCCATAAATTATTTTTTATTAGTGCCATCTAATTCTCACAACCCCGCCACAACCTGTTTGGTAGTGTGTTATGTATTTGGGCTCTTAAATGCACTTTATGGCTAGCTTGGTTTTTTTCAAGTAATTTTATTGCAAAATTAAGAAAACACACACAAATAAACACCTTTAATTAACAATAAAAGTAACATTAATTAACGACCGGCAAGCTCGATAAAAGCATTATTGTTATTGCTAAGCTAAGGCCTCGTTGTATCCTTGCATTTAATAAACGTATTATTAAGCGACCATTGTAGTTTATTTATTAAATATAATATTGATTTAAAACAATAGCTTTAGTTGTAAAATGTAATTTAAACCAGCCCATGTATGAAGTCGCTTTGTTTAGTCATAATTTTGCAATAATGATCGGTAATAATAGCTGTATTATTAATCAAAAATAGCATTTGAAGCCCCTCATGAGCGAATCTATAGTGCAACTTACTTTTGCACTTCCGTCATTTGAAGATCCTATGTCTGCGGCAATGAGTCACAGCATGGAATTTGAAACGCTATCGCAGGATGCTAACAGTCAGCATCAAATCACACTGCAATGCGTTTTACCTGAAGCGGCTCATGAAAGTGATATTATTTCACTCAGCGCAACTGAGCCAAATGCACGAGCGGCTCAATACTACACAGAAAAAACACTCAATTTATCTGATTTAGAACAAGGGCGAGTCAACCTAACTTTGAGTCAAATAGCACATAGTCATGATTTTGTGATGCAAATGATTTTGCATGGTAAGCACGGCACGTTAAAAAATAGTTTGCAGTTTGATATGCATATTAACCAATTTGGTAGTGGTTATACTGCACCTGCAACTTATATAGCGCCGCCTAGGCCGCATCGGGTACGTCAGTATTTCGCTAATATGGGAACAGCTTTACTTTCGCTTTTTTAGTTATTGGCGCACACTTTTCCACTGGTTTTTTATTACTCAATCAGCAAAGCTCACTTTACCCATAGTGATATCTAAAATCCCTTGGTTGTTATTATTTAAGCTTTGACGTTGCCCAGCCAAACATTCATTTGCCAAAATAGCAAACAGCACGGCCTCTTTGGCATCAGGATTTACGCCTAAATTCTCGGTGTTTTTAAACGCCTTAATGTTTGGGCAGTGCATCAGTAATTGCTCCATTAATAATGGATTATGAATACCTCCACCACTGGCATATACTACACAGTCTTGAGTATGTTGAGCACAGTCATTTAACGCCTTGGCAATCGTAGTGGCAGAAAGGGCATTTAAAGTCGCTAAAACATCTTCGTGGTTTAGTCTTTGTGTCGTTGAATGCGTTTGTGCCGCCCGTAAATAAGCTAAATTAAACACCTCAGGTCCGGTTGTTTTAGGCAGTGGTAATTTAAAAAACGCGTTATCGGTAAGCGCAGCAAGAAGCTTTGTATTCACTTTACCAGCTTTGGCAAGTTTAGCCCCCTCATCATAATGCAGCCCTTTAAAATAATGCTGTACATAAGCATCCATAATAGTATTGCCAGGGCCAATGTCAGAGCTAAAGACCGCTCCAGTATCGCCGTTTTTAGGTAAAAATGTTAAATTAGCAATGCCCCCCATGTTGAGTAAAATACGATTTTCATTTGGGCTGGCAAAAAACAAATAATCTCCATACACAGCTAATGGTGCGCCTTCACCACCAGCAGCAATATGCTTTTGCCTAAAGTCACCTACCGTGGTAATGCCTGTAGTAACCGCTATTTGATCGCTGTCGCCAATTTGTAGCGTGCCATTTTTAAAATCGTGGTGGTTATGTTGGGATTGCGGGCAGTGATAAATAGTTTGCCCGTGACTGGCTATTACATCAATATCGGCTGGATTTACTTGCCACAGTGCTAAACACTGATTAACCATAGCACCATGGAGTTTTCCTACCCAAGGGTGTAACAAAGTCAGCACTTCTAAATCGCATTCGCGCTTGGCAAATACCTGCTTTATTTTAGTTTTATACTCGTCGCTGTATTCAACCGTAGTAAAATTTTTAACCTCTATTTGTGTATGCAAACCTGCACCGGTTATTTTACATAGCGCCACATCTAAACCATCTAAAGAGGTGCCACTCATTAAACCAATAATTAAACGGCTGGGCTTTTGGGCACTATTATAAAGGGCGGCTATGTGTTGGTGCATAAAAGGTATCTTAAACAGTATTATATTTTGCTTATATTAACAAAGTTATAGCTGCAACTCCTATAAAGAGTATTAAATAAATTAAACTGGTATAAATCCAGTCTTTATCAACTAGTACTTTACAAGTAACTGATTAATAGTATAGTTTTGTAATGCGAGGCGAGAGTTTAACTTTCTGCTGTTAATCTGCGGCGGTCATTGGCATGTTTCATTTAAATCCGGTTCTGATGCACTACTCTAAGTGTGTCAAGGTATTAGAGAAAACAAAGTCGCCTCGCTTTTTATGGATGAATATTTTATGAGTTATCAATGCTGATTTTTTCTGCTTCATTAATAGTTAAGAAACCAACATGTTTAAAAGAATGCAGATGTGTTGAAGGCTTAGCTAAGTTCCTAGGATTTACCTCTTACAGTGAATTAGGTGAGCTAATATATCCAGCAAGTAGTCACCTTTATTATAGTTTTAAAATTCCAAAGAAAAATGGTCACAAGCGCACAATACTAGCTCCAAGGAAACCTTTAAAAAGCATTCAAAAGTTAATTAATATTGAATTAGCTAACTATTTCTATCCTAGAAAATCCACTCATGGCTTCATTAAAAATCGCAGTATTGTGAGTAATGCAGCTAAGCATGTAGATAAAAAATATGTGTTAAATTTAGATCTTGAAAATTTTTTTGACTCAATACATTTTGGGCGCGTCAGAAACCTATTTTGTTCTTATCCTTTAGAACTGTCAAAACCAGTTGCTGCAGTATTGTCTCACATATGTTGTTATCAAGGAAAGCTACCCCAAGGTGCACCTACATCCCCTATTATTTCAAATATGATAGCTTACCGGTTAGATAAAGAAATTCAGTATTTAGCATCGAATAATAGGTGTACATATACACGCTATGCGGATGATTTGACGTTTTCATTCACCCAAAAAAGAAGAAAACTACCCAGATCTATAGTCAAGGTATCGAGTGATTTAGACATTACTATTGGCCATGACCTCAAGGAAATTATATCAAAAAATGGATTTACTATTAATGACTCTAAAACACGCATTTCTTCAAAATGCCAAAGGCAAGAAGTTACGGGGATCACAGTTAATGAAAGAATGAATGTTCCCAGAAGTTTTATTAAACAAACTCGAACAATGCTTTATGCTTGGAAAACTTTTGGGTTAGAGAATGCCGAATTCCACTATTTAGACAAATATCATAAGAAAACCTTATTTGAAAAGCACAAAAGAAAAATAGATAAAAAAGAGGGGGTATTTTTTCAGAAAATAGTCAAAGGGCGTATTAATTTTATAAAAATGGTACGCGGCTCAGAAGACATTATTTATAGAAAAATTGCTTATGACTATTCTGTATTAACTGGTAAACCTAATTCAGACTTAATTAAAACCCCCTTAGATAAAGTGTGTGATTCCATATTCATCATTGAAAATATGCTTGATACTTCGCAAGGGACAGCTTTTTTATTAAAAGATATAGGGATGATAACAAACGAACATGTCGTGGAAGGTATTGATGAAGACAACCCTGAGCTTCTGGAGTTTTTTAGGCATTTTGAGCAAAAAAATAAGAAAAATGTTACTTTTAAAAAATCTTGTAAATCTAGAGATTTGGCAATATTAAAACCAACAAAAGATTTTAATGGTATCAAAAGGCTCGACGCTGGTGATGATAGCTCACTAGCTATTGGTTCAGAAGTTACAGTGTTAGGCTTTCCTCAATACTCACCAGATGAAACCCCCTATATAAATACTGGAAAAATTATACAGTCGAAAATATTATATGGCCAAAAAATATGGCTTTTGGATATTCCTATAATTCATGGGAATAGTGGCGGACCAGTATTAGATAAAGATCAAAAAGTTATTGGCATAGCATCCAGAGGATCTGCAAAACACGACCAATCAACTAAGCTACATGGCTTTATACCCATATCAACTTTGTTGAAGTATTTTAAAGAAAAATCTTAATAATTACCTATAGAGCAATTTCAATACCTCTTTTATATAAAAATCATTTGTGGACGGAATCCAATGATCACCCTCAGAGAGTTCAAAACCCAAGACGCGCCTTTTATTATTAGCACCTTAAACGATGAACAGGTGACGCGGTTTTTATCGTCTAAAATTCCATTTCCGTATACTCAAGCCGACGCCGATTGGTGGATAAACCAAGGCTCTAAAAGTGGAATAGTTAAGGCCATTGTTGTAGATGAGCAATTTGCGGGGTGTATAGGCATAACGCCCGGAGAGTTCGAGTATAGCCGCAGTGGCGAAATAGGTTATTGGCTTAATAACCACTTTTGGGGGCAAGGAGTAATGACTCACGCTATTACAAAAATTTGCGATGACGCGTTTAAAACCTCAAACCTAAACCGTATTTTTGGCGCAGTATTTAATGGTAATACTGGTTCTATAAAGGCACTTACTAAATGTGGTTTTAAGGCCGAGGCCGTTCTTAAACAAGCCATTTATAAAAATGGCGCATTTTACGATAGCCATATTTTTAGCAAGATAAAATAAACCGTTTAGAATAATTACTCCACTTAAGGTTGAATTAACAGCCCCTCGCCCAAAACTCCTGTTGTAAGGTACAAATTTGTATATACATAGACTACTTAGCGCGCATTATTGTTTATGCCAATCGGGTTATTAAACGCATACACATTCGTTAAGTGGGTTCATATTCAAAAGGAGATTTTTATGTCTACAACTAGCCGTCAATTTACTTTAGCCTCGCGCCCACATGGCGCCCCTACCAATGACAACTTTGAATTTAAAAGCAAAGAGCTTCCATCGTTAAAAGAGGGCGAAGTACTGTTGCGTACAATTTACTTATCATTAGACCCCTACATGCGTGGCCGTATGAGCGATGCTAAATCGTATGCCGACCCTGTCGAAATTGGTGATGTAATGGTTGGTGCAACGGTGTGCCAAGTAGAAACATCTAAAAACGATAAATTTAGCGAAGGCGAATGGGTATTAGCGTACACAGGTTGGCAAACTTACGCCATCTCAAATGGCGAAGGCTTAATGTCATTAGGTAAAGAACCAACAAACCCTTCATACGCATTGGGTATTATGGGTATGCCTGGCTTTACCGCCTACATGGGTTTACTCGATATTGGCGCCCCTAAAGCAGGTGAAACCGTGGTCGTTGCAGCAGCAACGGGACCTGTTGGTGCAACGGTTGGCCAAATTGCTAAAATTAAAGGCTGTAAAGTGGTTGGAGTTGCCGGTGGCAGCGAAAAATGTGCTCATGCCGTTGAAAAGCTAGGCTTTGATGCCTGTATTGATCACAAAGCCGATGACTTTGCCGAGCAATTAGAAAAAGCATGTGACCAAGGCATTGATGTTTATTATGAAAATGTGGGCGGAAAAGTGTTTGACGCCGTATTACCTTTGCTTAATACCTCAGCGCGCGTTCCTATCTGTGGTTTGGTATCGCAATATAATGCGACCAGTTTGCCTGAGGGCCCAGACCGAATGGGCATGTTAATGGGACAATTACTAACTAAGCGCATCAAAATGCAAGGCTTTATTATTTTTGATGATTATGGCCACCGCTATGACGAATTTGCACAAGACATGCAAAAATGGCTACAAGACGGAAAAATTCAATACCGCGAACATCTGGTAGAAGGCATTGAAAACACCATCAGTGCATTTAACGACATGATCAGTGGGAAGAACTTTGGTAAAACCGTAGTAAAGATTAACAGCCCACTATAATAACATTCAGGCTGTGTTGTAATTCAACACAGCTCAATAAGGAAGAAAATGATTAAACTACACCATTTAAATAAATCTCGCTCTAAACGTATTATTTGGTTACTAGAAGAGCTTGAGGTCGATTACGAAATTGTTGCTTACCAACGTAACACTGAGACTTTTTTAGCCCCTGATGAGCTTAAAAATGTGCATCCGCTGGGTAAATCGCCAGTTATAGAAGATGATGGCTTAGTGATTGCCGAGTCTGGCGCTATCACAGATTACCTGATCACTAAATATGGCAAAGGAAAATTTGCCCCAAAAGCAGGCACCCCTGATTACGTTGACTACCAGCAATGGCTACATTTTGCAGAAAGCTCAGCAATTTTACCGCTTTTACTCAAAATGTTTGTGCAAAAAGGTGGTGCTAAAACCCAGTTTTTAGAGGGCTATGCTGATGCAGAAACCGCTAAAGTGATTAGCTATTTTAACAGTCGTCTTGAAGGCAAGCGTTATTTAGTGGGCGAGACCCTAACCGGTGCCGATTTTATGATGTCGTTTATTGTTGAAATCGTTAAAAATGCAGGCCAGTTAGAGCACTTTAAAAACCTGGTTAAATACGATGAGCAATTACAATCTCATGAAAAATTTCATACCGCTAACGAGTTAGAAGCCAAGTACGACTAACTTACCTTTCGCTTTGATTGTGGTTTCACAGTCAAAGCGATACCCGCTTTTCTACTCAGGCCTATCCAGGTAGATTTGTTTAAAATCATTAAAATGTGCTTCAAAAAGTGCAACTAAGTTTGGATCAAAATGATTACCTGCACCTTTAATTATTTCCGCTTTTGCGTCATCCATACTCCAAGGCTCTTTATAACAACGGCGACAACATAACGCATCAAACACATCAGCAATCGCAGTAATTCGTCCCTCTAAACTGATTTCTTGCTGTTTTTTTGCGTGCGGATAACCGGCTCCATCCCAACGCTCGTGATGATCAATCGCAATGTTTGCAGCCATATCAATAACAGGATTAGTTGTCCCTTTGAGAATTTCCCAGCCCTTAGTGGTATGCTGTTTCATAATTTCCCACTCGTCAGCATCTAATTTTGCCGGCTTGTTTAAAATGAGATCTGGTACACCTACCTTTCCTACATCATGTAACTGCGCAGCTAGACTAATTTTATCGCAGTACGCTTGATTTTGATTATGCAGCTGCGCGAGTAATTTTGCATATAAGCCAACCCTAATTACGTGAGATCCCGTTTCCTTGGAGCGCGACTCCATGGCACCTCCCATTAGTGAAATAGCCAGCTGCTGGGTTTCTTCAATTGAGTTAGCTAATAATAAACTTTCAAATGTGAGAACAACATTGCCCAAAAACAAGTCAACAAGCTGTTGCGCTTCTTTTTTAACCGGTTGCAATGATTGAAATGCGAGTATTGAATCTAGACCTTTTTGTGAATGATGAAAATAAACATAATGATCTTCTGCAATAAAATTCTGCTTGGTTTGTTTCGCCCTTAAAAAGTACTCTTGATGCTTTTTCGGAATACTATCAATACCACTTCCCGTGAACAGATGTATACCTGAGACCTCCCCTTCAATCATTTGCAACTTTTCATCTAACTGACAAATACCAAATACTTTAGGCGCATCAATATATAAATTGGCCGAGCTCATATTCAGTACAAGTTTTAACTCTTCCATGACAACAGAGGTAAACTCTACCAAGTCACCAATTTGAGTAATGGTAGAGATAGCTTTTATTAGTCTTTTTAAATTATAGCGGTGAGTTTGTAGCATACAAATATCGCGGTAGGCTCGTAAAGAGGTATAAAAAATCAATTCAAGATCTTGGCTTTGCAGTTGGCTCTTCGCTTTATAGCCATCAATATCATAATCGCGAATAACACTGCGCTCAGGCGCAACCCCAGGCTGACCTGTTCGCAAAATAATTCGACTATAACCATTTTGTAAGTCTTGGCGAATAAATCGCGCAAGATCTAATCCTGCATGTTCTGTTTCCATTACGACATCTAGTAAAATTAATGCGTAACGTTCTGAGCTTTGTAGTTTCTCTTTCGCCTCAGATGCACTGTAAACACTGTGTAGTTCAACAGGGCGTTGCTCAAATTCAAAGCGCTTCATTGCAAGTTGAGTTACCTGATGCACAGAGTCATCGTCATCAACAATTAAGATTTTCCATGGGTTAGCATTGCTGTTGGCAACCGCTTTATCTGACACTACATCATCTTGTAACCACTCCATAAACACACCCTGCTATTAATTAATTCGGTGGCGTTATCGGAAATTGAATGAAAAAATAAACGCCTGTGGATTCTTTTTGCTTTACTGCAATTTGCCCTTTCAGGCGGTGAACTACGAGGTTATAAACAATATTCATCCCCAAGCCACTGCCGCCACCCGCTCTATTTGTAGTGTAAAACGGGTCAAACACTTTTTTCTGAACTTCATCTGTCATGCCTTGACCACTGTCTTGATAATGAATACAGACAGAGTCTAAGTACTCAATATGAACACTTATCTGCCCTTTTTTTCTACCATTTTGAAAACCGTGAATAATTGAATTCATTACTAAATTAGTGAAAATTTGCGCTAAGGCACCGGGATCAGAATACACTTCTGGCTCAGGCTCCGTTGCACTAATGGTAATATCAACCGGTGTTGCTTTAAGGGTATGATAGAGGCTTTTTAGCACCTCATTAAAATAACTACTTACATACAAATTACGTAATTCTTCGGTTGTTTGATCAACCGCTACACGTTTAAAACTGCTTATTAAATCAGCGGCACGTTGCATGTTTTTTAGCAAAATGTCACAGCTTAAATCAACTTCACTAATAAACTCACTAAACTGCGTTTTACTTAAGGTGCCAGAAGCCACTTTGTTTTTAGTTTCGATTAACATTTCTCGCAAATGAGATGTCGCTGTCACACAAACACCTAACGGTGTATTCACCTCATGTGCCACACCACTGACTAAACTTCCAAGTGAAGACATTTTCTCTGCTTCAACAAGTTCCTGCTGAGTGCGACGAAGCTCTATGGTTTGCTCAAGTAGAGCCTGCTCTGCCTCATGGCGTTTACTCGACATTAAATTAATAGAATCACTTAAACTGTCATAAGGGCTGCGCTTAGAAACTGTTTGAGAAAAATCCCCAGCTGCAATCGCAGAGCAAACCTGATCAATATCTTTACTGGCTTTAATTAAACGCTCAAAGCTTCTAAACATGGTGCCAAGCTCATCCTTTTGAGTCATATACTTTTGAACATGAATAGATAAATCTCCATTAGCTAGCTGTTCAACAGATTTAATCGCAATATTAATACGCTTGGTTGTTCGGTTAATAAAATACCAAAAGAGTAAAAACACCAGTAATACACTTGCAAAAGCCGCTGCCAATAATGGGCTAAATTGCGCTTGAATAGGCCCAATAATATCGGTTTCAGAGCGACGCACTATCACTGTCCAATGCCCAGTGGCAACCTTGGCTTTATCAAAATAGAATATTCCAGAATCAAAAGGATCGTTAGCAGATAATATTTCTCTTGCTTCCCCCTGTGATTTTAGCTGTTTGGCTATACTTGCATAATCTGTGTCTAAAATGGCTTTCGTTTTTAGTCCTGAATGATTTAATGTCGTGGCAATCACGTTGTCACGTTGGCTGAGTAACAAAACATCAATTTTTAGTTGCTGCTTTATGGTTTGTAAGAATTTCGTTATATCAGCAAGTGCTCTATCTACACTTGCCATACCGACAAATTCGCCATTAATAATAATTGGCGAACTTTGTTCAACCAGCATTCTTCCCTCGTAAACATAGGGCTCAGTGATCATCGTCTCGGTATTACCATCACGTAAAAACTGTTGACGTACTCCCTCATAATAAAGACTTGATTCCATATCGACCAAGGGCTCAAGTAACAAAAGTTCAGAGTCATTAAAATCACGATGCCAATAAGGTAAAAAACGGCCAGTTTGGTCTACATAAACGCCCTCTTTTAACGGTGGAGCATTAATATAGGCTTGATCTTGATTATCGGCATTAGGCTCATAACCAAACGAAGCCCCCACAAATGAAGGGGTCATTTTAAGCACTGCACGAACAAAATTAATACTTGCCTCTCTATCACCAAACAACCCATTTTGCTGTGCTAAGGCCATAATCTCTGTAGTGCGTACCGCTAATTGCGTTTCTTCATTTACCTTCGCGGCAATCGTATCTGCCGTCTGGCTTAAATTTAGTTTTGCTTGTATAACAGCCTGATTAAGGCTAGTTGAATACCAATAACTCAAGATACTGGCAATAATGAGCATGACGGGCAATGCCAAATACAGCAGCATCTTTCCTTGCAAAGAGTGTATGAGTGGTAGTCGCATAATTTTAGGCTTGAACAAGCAAGCCAACATCCTGAGGATCTGAAGTATTAAGCTTAAAAATTAGACTATAAAAACTTTCTAGGCAAATCAATTGTGTAGAAATTAATGCAGAAGCGGGGTATTAAAATACCCGCTATATAACGGACAAGGTTGTTAAATAACCTGAACTCCGGATAATAAATCCATCTCAAGCAGCTATTTTCAGCGCTAACTGCGTTGAATTTACTTGCAATAGGCTAGCTATTGACGCATAATTTCGCCTTGTTTTCACTAAAAATCTCTAGCTTGAGAAAATAAAAATAAATATCATTTTGATTCAATATGTTAGTAAATCTCTTAACCAGAGTTCAGGTTAAATAGAGTATCGCTTGGAAACAAAAGCGTTATTTATATAATTTATCAGACTCGCTGAGTTGTAGAGCAGACTGTAAAGTTCTTATTGTTTAATCGACCAACCGATAACCCACAGCGGGTTCAGTTAATATGTATTTTGGACTAGCAGGGTTAGCTTCTAGTTTTTGTCTGAGCTGCGCTACATGTACCCGCACATATTCAGGACGGTCTATGTACTGCGCTCCCCAAATATGGCTTAAAATTGCATTATGAGTGAGTACTTTATCTTTATTTTGAAACAGCAATAATAATATTGCGTACTCTTTTTTAGTCAGTTTTATCTCATTCCCCGAGGTGGTTACTATGTGCTTTTGTGGATCTATTTTTATATTCCCACAGGTAAACGCCACACTCGGCTGACTTTGGGTGCGCAATAACACCCGAATTCTGGCGAGTAACTCATTCGCGCTAAACGGTTTGGTAATATAGTCATTTGCTCCATAGCTCCCGCTCAGTAATACACTCACCCGAAGCCATTTCAAATTCTCGACACGTTAATGGGCGATTTTCGTAAATAGTACACATGAGGGTATTTCTATCAAGTGCTTCGCACCAGCCATCGTCGCCGCGCTTCATGACCTCACTGCCCCATTTGTCGTAATCAATATATCGAAAAGGAACACCGGTATCAGTGACAATACGCACTTCTAATTGGCAGCAACACGCTTGGCAGTTAGCGCAAGTGACTGGTTGGGTATTGATATTTTCAACAGCAATGATTGAGTTTGGCATACAGACTTTTGATAAATGATATACAAGCTATAGGATACACGAGCGAGGCAAGGGTGACAGTAAAATAACGTCAGATATTAAACATCGTTATATTGTAATTAACTAATCACTAAATAAGCGTGCTGATTAACCAGCACGCTTATTTAAGATTAAAAATTGAAAACCACTTTAACGTTATCCGATACAGCTGATGAAGAGACAAAGCCAATGGTGTCAGAGTTAGCTGCGACCATTTTGATTACTTCACTGTCATTTTCTAACTCTTTAGGTGGTGTGCCCTTTCCTGTAAAAATTAGTTTTGACCAATATGCTTTTAACTGAGAAGACGTTTTATTAAGTAATTTACTATTAAATTGCTCGGTTGCAGCACTACTTGGTTCTTGAGATATTGGAATGATCTTATTGCCATTGCTAAATGACTTTTCTTTTCCTGTATAAATTCGGCTGATAACAGACTCATCAAAGCTACTTTCATTTGAAGGATGCACGATAATAGCAAAATCTGCATAGGCGAAGTTCGTAAACAGGAATATTACACTTAATATTAATTTTTTCATTTTACTTCTCCTTAAAATACAACATCGACACCAAGCGTGATAGCTTTACTATCACCGGCCACAGCTAAATCAAACGAGTCATCTTTGACTCTATCGTATTGCACTTTAAATGCAGCTGACGGATGAAAGTCCCACCTCACACCAACAGCAAATGTATTATGCTGCTCTGTATCACCTTCACCTTCTTGTTCGAAGTCTGAAAACATGACATAAGGTGTAATTGAATCAAAACGATAGCCCGCACTGATCATATAAGTGTCGAGATTACCATCTAAGTCTAAGCGGTTAAGCTCACTTAAAACGAAAAAATCACCAAAATCAAGATTTGCAGCTAAACCATAAAAATTTACCATCTCTGCTATCTTTGCCGTCCCACAAAACCGGTTCACCCGCACGAAAACGCTTGTTGGTGTATTGCATGTGGGTCACTCTTAGTTCGAGCCAGTCACGATTTAGTAACAGTACGCCGCCTAACATATCTTCCCAAATTTCTCTTGTTGGCTCTTGAAAGAAGAAATCTGATAATAGCTTGTTATCGTCATCGTCCTCTTTACCGGTATAAATATTCGCAGACACTCCCCAGTCACCTATAGAACCTGAGTAGAGTAAATTAACGCCCTCGTAGTTAAATACTTGCCATGTATAGTTATCTGCAGGGGCTCGCATCCATACATATGCATAACCTACATCGAAAAAGTCTGAGTAGTAAAATAGTGGTAAACGCTTCTTACCTGCTTGAATAGTCCAATTATCATTGATATCGTAAGAAATATAAGCCCATTCAAAATTTGCCTCAAAGTCGTTGACTCCTCTGGCAACTAGCTGACCTGTTACAGAAAGACCTTCACCCAAATCGCCTGATACCTGTAATCCAATCAAAGACTCTGGCGAAAAGGATAAATCTTCAGTGTATGCACTAACATTTGGATAGTCCGCAAGAAATGTTGGTTCAACGCCATATTGCGGGACACCTGTACCGCTCAGTACCTTACCTGCATTAATACTTGCAAAACCCGAAATATTAATTTCAGCATAACTACTTGCTGATATAAATGCTCCCAATAGTATAATTTTTTGCAGTTTCATTGATCACCTCATTATTATAATGGCTGTCATAGCCAACTTGAGTATAGTAAAGCAAGAAAAAGAAACAAAAAATTAACATTTTTTTATTTTTATACTGATTTCTAATATTATTTAGCCATCGACCTTGATAGCAATGTCCCTTTAATTTCGCTGTAGCGCTGCTGCTCGCACAGTGCAAAACCACTTAGTTGGCGTACTTTATTGCGCGCAAACAGTGGCACACTCATCCCCGCTAAAAACCGGCATTGGGTTTCAATGCCCACATTGTGCACGCCTTTAGTTGCCATATGGGCTAAAAACTCATCGACCTTTTGGCATATAAGCGCTTTATCAATCTTTGCAGGGGTGATTGAATATTCAAGCTTAACCGAATCCCCACGGCACACCGAGCAATGCCCACATTGCTGTGGCGCATTCGCATCATCAAAATAACGGGCTAAGTTATAGCTTAAGCAAGATTGCAGCTCAAAAAAGCGCACCAAAGCAGCAATCCGTTTTATTTCAGCTTGCTCTTTATCAGTAAAATAATCGTGTAACTGCTGGGCAAGTGCAGGATTATTAATCACCTCGCTATGCACTTTGTACACGTGAGTAATACGTTTAGTTTCAAGCGTGATAAGGTTTTTTTCTGCTAAGTAATCAAGCGCGGCTACCACACGTTTACGGTCAACCTGCGCGGCTTGCGTTAGGGAGTCAAAATTAAGTGTGCCCCATATTTTTTTAAAGTCGGTATGACTAAATATTTGTGTTAAAAAAGCTTGGCGCTGCTCATCAAACTGGCTAAGCAACTCATTTTTATCAACCAAAAATTTATACTTAAAATCGGCATAATAAGCATACTGTGGCGTTATTGCGCCTTGCATTTCAAGCTGTACCAGCAAGGTTTTAAGGGCAAGCTGGCGAATATTACTCTCACTCGATAAGCTATATTCTTGCATTTCCCATTGCTGTTGAGCTTGGCGAATATCGTTAATAACATATTCAATACCGCTGAGCTCTGGGGTATCGCCGTAAATAAAGTTTTCTACTGTATTTAAGCCATCTAAATTAGCCAGGGTATAACAATTTGATGGGTTGCCGTCACGCCCTGCGCGGCCAATTTCTTGGCTGTAGTTTTCTATTGATTTAGGTAAATCGTAGTGAATTACAAAGCGTATATCTGATTTATCAACCCCCATGCCAAAGGCAATGGTAGCAACCACTACATTTATTTTGCCCGCCATAAAATCGTCTTGAATTTGCCCGCGCAGGGTGTCTTCAAGCCCAGCATGGTAGGCAACCGCGTGCAGGCCCTGTGCGCTGAGCATATTAGCCACTTGCTCAGCACTTTGCTGAAGCGTGACATACACAATACCGGGGCCGGTTTGCGCACGGACAATTTTAGTAAGCTCAGTGTTTTTATCGGCAGTTTTAACACTCAACACACTTAAATCCAAATTAGCGCGATAAAACCCCGTTTGCACAATACATTGTGGCTCAATAGCAAAGCGCTCCGCCATGTCGCGTTTTACTTTTTTAGTGGCGGTGGCGGTTAATAATAACACTAGCGGAATGTTTAGCTCTTCACGATAACGAGGTAGCTTTAAGTAATCGGGTCTAAAGTTATGGCCCCATTCAGATATACAATGCGCTTCATCAACTACCAACATAGAAAGCGCCACTTGGCTTATAAACTCTCTAAAGCGTTCGTTTTTAAAGCGCTCAACCGACACCATTAACACTTTAACTTTACCACTTCGTACGTCGTTCATTACAGTGCTACTTTGCATTTGGTCTTGGCTTGAGTCGAGGCTGGCGGCATAGATGCCTTTGCTATTTAAAAAGCTAATTTGATCTTTCATCAAGGCCAATAACGGCGATACCACCAGCGTTAAATGCGGTAAATGTAACGCGGTGAGTTGATAGCACAACGACTTACCCGATCCTGTAGGAAATATTGCCAGTGATGATTGGCCATTTAGCAGCTGCTCTATGGTTTGTTGTTGCCCTGCTCTAAACTGATTAAAACCAAAATGTTGCTCAAGAGACTGAACTAGCGAGGTACTCATAAAAGCGTCCTTTTTATGTCGGTGCCCATAAATGCTGTAAATGCGCAGTAGATGAAATATTTGCATATCAGTATACATCAAATGACGTGATTTATTGCTGACATATCCTTTAATTAGGCGCACACTATAGCCCCATAAAAAGGTGCTTTGCCAAAATAATTTTTTGATACCCAAGTCATTTTAAAAATCAACGTACAGAAATTGCTTCGGTATATTATTTTTAAGGGCATAGTCATGGATATAACCATACCAAAAATCGTCATCATCGGCGGTGGCGCTGGTGGGCTGGAGCTAGCAACTCAGTTAGGTCACAAACTAGGAAAGAAACAACACGCAAATATATTACTCATCGATAAAAATCGCACTCATATATGGAAACCGTTATTGCACGAGGTTGCAACTGGCTCTATTGATGCCGATTTAGATGGGGTTGTTTACTCCGCGCATGCTGCCAAACATCACTATAACTTTCAACTTGGTACCTTTTGCAACCTCGATAACAACAATAAAACCATCACCTTAAGCCCTCTATATGACGAGTTAGGGCATCAAATTTTACCTAAACGCACCGTTCACTATGATCATTTAGTTATTGCTATTGGCAGTGTGAGTAACGACTTTAATACGCCAGGCATTAAAGAGCATTGTTTTTACCTAGATTCAAATCAACAAGCAGAGCGCTTCCAACACGCGCTGCTGGATAACTTTACTCGCCTTCATCAAGACGATGACCCATTACATTCATTAAATATCGCCATTGTTGGCGGTGGAGCAACTGGGGTTGAGCTCTCGGCTGAGCTGTATCATGTTTCTGATTTACTAAAAATATACGGTTTAACCAATATGTCGGCTAAGCGTTTACATATTCATCTGATTGAAGCGGGCCCCAGGATTCTTCCGGCGCTGTCTGAGCGAATTGCCAGTTCGGCCAAGCGTGAGTTATTAAGATTAGGCGTCACCGTTCGGGAAAATACCCAAGTTAAACAAGCAACCGAACATGGCTTTATCACCAATGATGATGAGCAAATAAATGCGGATATTATGGTGTGGGCGGCGGGCGTAAAAGCACCTGACTTTATTAAAGAGCTGGGTATTTTTGAGCTGACTCGTAATAACCAAATAAAAGTAAACGAATACTTACAAAGCAACCTTGACCCACAAATATATGTGCTCGGTGATTGCTGCGCGTTTACGCAAGATGATGGTACGCAAGTGCCGCCACGCGCACAATCGGCACATCAAATGGCACAATGCGTTGAAAAAAATCTAATTGCCACATTACGTGAGCAGCCCCTTAAAAAATTCGAGTATAACGACCATGGCTCACTGGTTAATTTATCGCGCTACAGCACAGTAGGCAGCTTAATGGGTAACCTAACCAGTAATAGCTTTTTTATTGAAGGTAAAATTGCCCGCTTTATGTATATTTCATTATATAGAATGCATCAGCGCGCTATTCATGGCAGTGCCAAAACCTTTGCTTTGTGGATCAGCGAAAAAGTGCTGCGTGTTGTGCGTCCTAAAATGAAGCTGCACTAGCCAAAATTAAAGACAGTGGTAATTTAAGTTACCACTGTCTTTAATTTTTAATATTAGCTATATAAAGTACACAAAAATTTTAAGGAAACAGGCTATGTCGGATAAAACGCTTATTTTTAATTTTGATGGTACCGGCAGTGAACCCCGAGACGCAGATCAGTTTAGTACAGAGCATTTTAAAGAAGACGCCAGTATTTCTAATATTTTAAAACTACACTTATTGCTCGGTGGTAAACTTGATGATTCTCCCACCACCCCATTTTCCAAACAGTTAAGTTTTTATTACCAAGGCATAGGCACTAAAGGCAGTCGTTTAAAACGAATTTTAAATCAAGCACTCGCCCCACGTTCAGACGATGTAGCCAGCATTTTAAATCAAGCTATTAATGATTTTAAACAGTATTACCAAAGCGGCGATACCCTCCTACTTACCGGCTTTAGCAGAGGCGCTGCATTAGCGCGGCGATTTGCAAAGTGCTTAGAGCCACTCATACATGAAAAGGTGTATTTATGTGTGTTTGATACAGTGGCCTCAATTGGCATGTCAAAAGTGAGTAAAGCCACTTGGGGTGCAGAGCATGTTATTTTTGAAAATCACACCATTGCCAGTAATGTCTCTGAGGCGCTGCACTGTGTAGCGCTTGATGAAAAACGTCGCGCCTTTGAACCGACGTTAATGAACCAGCAAGCTAACATTACCGAGCTGTGGTTTGCAGGAGCCCATTCTGATGTGGGAGGCGGCTACTATCGCGATGGACTTGCCGATATTTGCTTGCGTTATGCACTTGAGTGGCTCATTGCTCAGCCACTGTCAGTTTCATTGCTAACCAGTCATGACATCGATTACGAAAACCTTTTACCTGAGAGTAACTTGGTTGCCCAAGACGATGTGACTGTTATTCCCGATCCACTGGCGTTAAGTCATCAGCAAAATTACTTTTGGCTAAACCCATTTTTTAAACTTGTTGATAGGCAGTGCTGTGTATTAATTGACGATGAAATCAGCCACGTCGCCCCATTAATACATCACAGTGTTGCACAGCGAATTAATAAACTAACCAGCTATCGCCCCGAATCGTTAAAAAACTTACATTATAAAATGATTTACAGCGACGACAGCACGTTAAACTTTATGGGACTCAGTGCCCATATAATGCTAGCCAACCAAAATATGAGTTTACTTAGCATAAACCAAAGCCAAGATGTGATGGTATATGCCAGTGAAGCCTACAACGCCACCGGCTTAATGCTTGCCCAAGGTGCGACCTACCGTTTTACACCTTATCCTAATCAATATTGGTATGACGATGGTATAAAGTGCTCTCCTTCTGGGTGGCATCGCGATAACGTGCAACTCGGCGTTAAAGAAATCCCCATGGCATTACTTGAGCCATTTAGACGTTTAGCTACAGCGCAGTGGTTTAGCTTGATCGGCACGATTGGTCAAAGCGATGAACATGCCTTTGAAATTGCTGAAGGCGTTGAAATAACCATTAAAAAACCGGGAGAGTTTTGCCCTTTTGCTAATGATTTAAGTCGTTTTTATGGTGCGAATGCCGGTAGGATAAAACTTAAAGTAACGCGATTAAGCTGATAATCAGTGCACTTTATACTGCAAAGTGCACTGAGCTAGGGATAGCTGGTGGAGGTTATTGCTTTTTCATTTTATGGCCTTTCACGGCATAAAATAATATGAATAGATAACAAGGTAACAACACCGAGTAGCCTGTTTGTAACGAGGTAAAGCCACTCAGTAGCCCCCATAAAACGGGACCAAATGCACCTCCGGCAATCCCCATAATTAAAAGCGCAGAACCAGTACTAGTAAGTTTACCCAATCCTGATAATGCTAGTGGGAACACCGCAGGCCAAACAATCGCGTTTGCTAAGCCTAAAAAGGCAATCAGCAGTAAAACATCAGGCAAATTAGCGCCGCCTAAAGGCACCAATAACGCATTGGCAATAACAAACGACTGTGCATCGAGCAGTAAAATACATAATGTAATAACAATCCCTAATACAGCCGATGCGGTTAAAGCGCTCTGCTGAGAAATAAATTTAGGGATAAGTAAAATACCTAAAATATAACCAAACACCATAAACATCATAGTGTATGAGGTCATTACCCCATATTTTTCGACTCCCAGCGATAGTGCAAAAGTACCTATGGTATCGCCTGCAATAACCTCAACCGCCACGTACAAAAATATCGCAATAGCGCCTAACACTAAGTTTGGATGAGAGAGTGTTTCACGAATTTCACCCTTATCGTTTATTGCTTCAACTTCATCATTAATAAGTTCAGGTAGCGGCGACTTTTTAACCGCAAAAGCTAATAAACCAATAAATATGGCCATGCCTAAGTAAGGTAAAATAAGGCCGTTGGCCATATCATCAACTTGCTCTTGGCTAAGCTCTGTGCCTACCGTACCGGTAAAGTTGCTTAAAATTAAGGCCGTAAATACCATCGGAGAAATAACCCCTGCGCCTTTATTTAAAATACCCATAATACTAATACGCACAGCAGCCGACTCTTCTGGCCCTAAACGCACTACGTACGGGTTAACCGCAGTTTGTAATAGAGTTTGACCTGCCCCCATCACCAACTGGGCTAATAAAAACAGAGGAAAAAACTGTGACATAGCAGCAGGAATAAACAGTAAACCCGCTAACATCATACACCCCATGCCAAGCGCCATCCCGTTCTTATAGCCAACTTTTTTAATTAACACGGCCGAGGGAAGCGCAGTAAAGGTGACGGCAATATAAAAGGAAAATAAAATTAGCGACCCTTGAAACGGAGTTAACTGTAAAATTTGACTTAAATACGGCATTAATGAGCCATTTAGCCAAGTAGCAAAGCCCAGTATAAAAAATAATACCGCAACAATGGCCATTGGAACCACGCTACTATTTTTGGACGTATCCATAACATTGGTTGTCATGTTATTTTCCTTTATTTATATTTATTATGTTGTTAACAAACCTGAGCGCCGCCAATCCACGTGCTAATGACTTGTTGTTGTGTGTTTAATTGTACAAAATCTGCTGGACTGCCCGGTATTAATCGCCCGTGTGTGGCGGGCAACTGTAAATACTGAGCAGGATATAAACTTGCCATATTAAGCGCTTGCGCTAATGGCTGCTTTAAATGGGTTACTGTATTTCTTACTGCGGTTGCCATATCAAGCGCAGATCCTGCCAGTTCACCCGTGGTAGAGGTGAGCTTACCATTATCTAAAGTGACGGTACGGTCAAAAAAAGCAAATTCGGTGTCATTCGTACCCACTGGTGGCATCGCATCAGTGACTAAAAAAACACGACCCATTGGCTTTGCTTTTAACGCAAGCTGACATGCAGCGTAATCAACATGATGCCCATCAACAATTAGGCCGCAATAGGTGTCATCGTTTAATAATGCACAGCCTACAACACCTGGCTCTCGCCCCTGTAATGGCGACATAGCATTATATAAATGCGTAAATCCGGTTGCGCCAGCATCGACCGCGCGCTGAGCTTGAGCAAAGCTTGCATTGGTATGACCTAAACAAACGTGTATGCCTACCTCACGCATTTTAGCGATATCACTTGGCAGAACATTTTCAGGTGCAACTGTTACCACCACTTTACCTAAATCTTGGCGAGATAATACCTGCCATTCTTGTTCAGAAATAGGGCGAATATAATCAGCACTATGAGCGCCTTTTTTTGCAACAGATAAGTGCGGGCCTTCAAAGTGAATGCCAATAATACCGGGAGTCTGCAAAGCAATAGCATCAGCAATGACATCGGCTGCTTGGTGCATCACTTCAACCGTGTCAGTAATTAAAGTCGGCAACATGGCAGTTGTGCCATACTTGGCATGTGCCAGCAGCATTTGTTTAACCCCAGCAACACTGCTAGTACGATTAAACAATACACCACCGCCACCATTCACTTGCAAGTCAATAAAGCCTGGCGCAACTAACCCCGTTAGGTGCTCATCTGCCTGTTGCACGTTATCATCTATTGCCGTAATAATACCCGCATCAATGCTCAACACTTTGTCGTTAACAAATTGCTCGCCATCAAAAAACTCTGCTACATGAATACGTTTTACTGACATTTATAATGTCCTTGTTACTTTTTTAAGCCCCTTAGGCTCATCAGGGTTAAAACCACGGCTTAACGCTACTTTTGCCACATCAAGATAAAAACGCTGCAATACTAAAAATGGCGCTAATCGAGGGTGTACGTTAATACCGTTTTGATTAAGGCTAATCACGTGTGCACCGCGTTTTTTAACCTCAGCAATTTGCTGCTGATGTGACTCTTTAGTTTCATCATCAACCGAGCAATCTAAAATCACTAACCCTTGCTCAACTAAGGTTACCGGACCATGTAAAAATTCTGCACTACTGAATGACTCAGCATGAATAGCACACACTTCTTTAAGCTTAAGTGCCATTTCTTTTGAGATAGAAAACCCTAAACCACGGGCTAATACCACCATGTTCTTAATGTTTGCAAACTCACTAGGCTGTAACTGAGTTGGCGAGTCTATCATTGCATCAAGCGCGCTAGGCAGCTCTTTAAGCCCTTGTAATAATGACTCATTTTGCGTCCAATTAGCAACAATATGTACCAATGCCGATAACGTGGCTAAGTAACTTTTTGTTGCCGCCACCGAAATTTCATCACCGGCTTTAAGGGGGACAAAATCATCTACTATGTCTTGCAATGGTGACGCTTCATCGTTAACCAGTGCAATACAATAAGCGCCCGCCTCTTTCGCCATTTTTGCTTGAGCGAGAATATCTGGGCTGCGTCCTGATTGAGAAATTACCATCACCACAGCGCCTTCAAGCTTTAATGTTTTACTATATACACTCGCCACTGATGGCGCTGCTGAACTGACCGGTACACCTGCTTCAATTTCAATTAAGTACTTACCAAAAACGCCAGCATGATCTGATGAACCGCGACCAATCATCATCACCACCTTAGGGGCCATATCGCGAAGCTTATGACCAATTTTTTCCACTAAAGGTTGGTTGGCAATAATTTGCTTTTCAATAACATTTGGCGTTTGCGCCGCTTCTTTTTCCATTAGGGTGTTAAACATCATAACTCCTGGCTGCTGTAATTAACGTGCTGTTGTTTAGCGTAAAGTACAGACCCCATTTCTGGTGACGATAATGGGGCTGATAAAATAGCTTGAATGTCTGGATCTAACCATGTTGTCATCACGGCTGATAAGCCACCGATAAACGAAAGCCTTGGTGGGTTTTTATCTAATAATTGACGTGCAATATCGCTTAAGTACGCGCCACCTTCTTTTAAAATGGCAATCGCAATGGCATCGTTTGCTTGTGCTGATTGAAAAACACAACCTGCAAGTTGCGCAAAAAAGGCGGCTGGTTTATTCGCAATCACTTCAACTAGTTGCATTGCATCACGCACTTCTAAATACTTCATAATCAAATTAGTAAGCGCACCACTTGGGATTAACTTGTCTAGGCTTAACAACACCTGCTGACAAGCAGTAAAGCCTATCCATGCACCGCTGCCTTTATCACCGTGTGGGAAACCATGACCACCAATCATAAACGATTGAGCATTAACGTATGAAAATCCACACGAGCCAGTACCTGCAATCATCACTGCGCCATCACTACCTTGATGAGCGCCTATACAAGCAATGAGTAAATCAGTCGTTAAATGCATAGTTTTAAATGGGTGTTGCCACTGGGTCATTTGATTATGCAAACTTGGTAAGTTAACTCCCGCTAGGCCAACCCCTGCGATTAATGCAGATAAAGGCGTCTCTTTGAGTCCTGCATCTTGCAAGGCTAAACGCGCTGATTGCTCAATGGAATGCGTTGCTTGGCTAAATCCATGTAACGGGTTACCAGGGCCTGCCACACCGGTGCCTACTATTTCATTACAGCTATTGACGATAATTGCTTTACATTTAGTGCCACCGCCATCGATCCCCACAAAGAGTTCATTGTTATTAATATTGTTGGTGATCATTTTTGCCTCTTAATTTGTTCGACCGTTTTGCAAAACACTGAAAATAAAACCGGACTGTTATACTGTATGAATCTTATACTAGCACAAATGACAGCGTTGTCATTATTTTTATTTACAAATAAATAACTTCTTTCATCTTCAATAATTTAAAGCAAAACGCACCTTATCGGTGCGTTACTTTGAGCTTTCTGCTTACACGACTTGCTGATGGAATCTTAGAGCGAATCCATACATCTTGTGTTACTTTGACGGGTTGTTTATAGGTTTGCCATTGGCCGCTTCCTTGTTTGTATTCAATTACCAAACCAGGGTAGGCAATATTGGCGTACAACATGCCGTTCTCAATTTTTGCGCCCGCATTTGCAAGACGATAATGCACATCAGCCATTTCTAGCTTAGGAAATTCTTTTAGTCCCATTGTGGCTGCAAAAGTCTGCCATTGCTGATCGCGCTGCTGTTTTAATGCTGAGCTAAAGCGATTTGTTTGTTGGCTATAAACAAAGCCATTGTGATCATACGGTACCGCCCAATCTGCCTTATGCCATGCTCTTTGTGCCAACGATAATAACCGTGGGAAGAGCTTATATTCGGCCATATTATTGGTGCGCGTATTTTCACTCCATAACTGCCCTTGAATACCAATAAAGCGTTTATCTTTTGCCAAAGGCGCTGATACTACCTTGCCTTGCTCATCACGCTGTAACGTGTCATCAGCGACATAGGGATTATCTTCTCTATCGAGCCAAAATTCAGCATGAATAGGTAAATTATCTGGCATAAACTGAAATATTTTTTCGGTATTTATATGCCTTGAAGCCCAGTAATAACCGTGTTCTTGTGGGTCTGCTTCATACGGAAAGTCAAAATACAGCACATCTGGCGACGAGAGCACCACTTGCCAATTTCTATTAGCAAATTCATGGGCACGTTGATGGCCGTTCCACATTAATAAATCCCAGCTATTACCTTGTACAACCTCTGGCATATTCTCTGGGTTAGTATGCGATAAACCATCGCTCCATGCAGCAGTTTCAATATTCATATCAGCCAACATATTCGCAATACGTTCAATAAAATAGCTGCCCAGCTGACTCGCTTCAGTAATTTCTAACTTATTTTGTTTAATAAAATCAGCACAAGCTGGTGAGTCAACCCACGCTCCGGCGGTTTCATCGGCGCCTATGTGATAACGGGTTAACGGATGCTGTGCATCACTGTGTATGCCTTTTACCTGTTCCATTACTTCACGAATAAACGCATACGATGAGTCTAAACACACATTAATCGTATTGTCGTTATAGTGCTGTACCGACGAATACACGGTTGTATCAAGCGGATCATAAAGTAAAAACTGCTCGGCTTTTTGTTTATCGCCTTGTTTTATGTATTTATTATAACGCGCTTGCATGGCTTTAATTGCAGCGCGAGAATGCCCTGGCATATCAAGTGATGGGATCACTTGAATATGACGCGCACTCGCCGCTTTAAGTATTTCTTGATAATCAGCCACCGAATAATAGCCGTTTGCTGCACTTGAAGTATCAAGCCCTGCGCCCAACTGTGGCATTAAACATTGTTGCTCGCTTTGATCAAAACAACGCTTCGCCCCTATATCCGTAAGTTCAGGAAGTGATGGGATTTCTATACGCCAACCTTCATCATCACCTAAATGTAAATGCAGCTTATTAAGTTTATAAGCCGCCATTTGATCAAGCAGCTTTAAAATAAAGCCTTTGTCGCGAAAGTTCCGTGCTACATCCACCAACACCCCTCTAAACTGATAATGCGGTGCATCAATTACTTCTCCCACAGGTAACATATTACTGTTAACCTGATATAAACTCGCTAAGCTTTGCAAAGCATAAAAAATGCCCGCTTCATCAGCGGCATTAATCACAATTTCATCAGCTTTAATCGCTAACTTATAGCTGCCTTCAAATTCATCATTTTTAGTTACTGTATTAAGTGTGATCTTAATGGCCGCTGCATCATCGCTTATATTAATACCTAGTAGTGCTAACCTTTGTGTTGCGGCAGATAAGTGTGTTTTATCTATTCCTGAGTAGTTAATATTAAGCCCTTGGCTTATATCTAGCGTTTGAATTTGGCTAAATTCGCTAAAACGTGGGGTCGGAATAATTTGTTGAGCAATCACATTGCTCACTTGATTTTGCGACGTTAAATAAGCAGAAAAGTCATATTTTTCATTGCGCTCAAACAAGCGTTCAGCGCTAAGCCACTGCGTTTTATCATTCGCGGTACGTTTAAACTGACGTTCATAATCGGTGTAAGGCATAACATGTGGCAATACCTCTAACCCTGTCTCTGGGTCAATTTTAGGTTTTGTGCTTTCAATCACTTTAGCGGTGTCATTATTATTAACAACTATATAATTAGGAATTGCGTCGCTTTGCGATAATGACCAAAAGTGCGCATAAAAAGTAATCGTTTTAGTCTCACCCGCTTTAAAGCCAGTAAACCCGTCTTTAAGCTCAATGACATGAATATCGCCATTAACACGTTTAATAGTAAATTCATCGCTAACCGCCGTTTGAATAGGTGTAATTTGACTAAAGTAAATTTTCCATTGGTCAAAGTTAATCGCCGAGTTGGCGGTTAAATGTAAATACGCTTTAAAACAGTGACCGTTTTCTATATCTGGATCGCACTGTGCTGATGGACGGTTATCAACCTGCTGATATTTTATTTGTAAGGTTTTAGCAAGTAACTCTACGGCGCTATCGTTTGCAGGGCTTAGCTGAACCGATACCGTATTTTGTTCATCAACATTGCCCTGACACGCACTCAAACCCAGTGCTAAGCAGCATGCTGTCAGTAATGATTTAATCTTCATTCGCTACTTTCCCTCTATTGTTATTAACTTAGTCACTCAAGTATCTCTTTCAGATACTTAAATTAATCCCGCTTTTAAATCAATCACTATTCACATCTAGCAATTGCCACCTTAGCGCACACAATCCGCTACCTTAGGGTTTAAATAATAATTAACAGCGCGCACCAATTTATGACAACGCTGTCATTAAGTTGTTAATGTATCCTTTTTTTTCTTTTATAGCTACACAGAAGGGCAAAAAAGATACAAAAAATTTACATGTATGTGCTTAATATTCTTTTAAACTATTGTATTTAAATTAAATTTAAATATTACTAAATTATTACCTAAAACTTTATCTACCATTCTCACAAGAAAGGCGTATAAATTAACTGTTAATATTCAATGATGTCTTTATAATTTAGCCGTCAAATAATAAAAACCGAGCACTGTTAACTGCTTTTGCTGTAGTTGTTAACCGATAAAGATAAATTAGTACCCAAAATGATATGTAAAGGTCTATTAAGCCTATGAGAACAACAATAAACGACGTGGCAAAAGATGCCGGGGTATCAATAAAAACGGTATCACGAGTAATAAATAACGAAACCTCGGTGCGTGACAACACCCGTGAGAAAGTCATGGCGTCGGTTAAAAAGTTGAACTTTCAGCCTAACCTTGCTGCAAGAAGTCTCGCAGGAACAAAAGCTTACAGCATTGCTTACATTTACGACAATCCAAATGCCTACTATATTATAGATATGCAAAACGGCATTTTAGATACGTGTAAAAAGCAAGGGTTTGAACTACTTATCCACCCATGCGATGCCAAAGAAGCACATATTATTGACGAAATAACCAGCATGATAAAACGCACCCGAATTGCCGGTATTTTACTCACGCCGCCATTTTCAGAGATGCCACATTTTGTTGAAAAGCTGACACAGCTTGACCTAAAAGTTGTGCGTATTTTATCGGGGCACGACGCCCCCGATACATTAACGCCCTGTATTATGATTGACGATAACCTCGCCTCTAAATCAATTACCGAACACCTTATAAATAATGGCCACACACGCATCGGCTTTTTAGCTGGGGGCAGCGAACATAACTCCACCAAAGAGCGCTTAGAGGGCTACAAAGCGGCTTTAAAACAATACGACATTACTATAGACCCTAGCTTAATTATTGATGGCGAATACTCATTTGAATCCGGGGTTGAGGGTGCTAAAACACTCATTAATCAACAAAACAGGCCAACCGCTATCGTCTCATGTAACGATGAAATAGCCGCCGGTGCGTTATTTGCAGCCAGATTAATGAACATTGATATACCCAGCGAGCTTTCTATTACAGGGTTTGAGGATAGCCCATTCTCACGCCAAACATGGCCAAAGCTCACTACAGCGCATCAGCCAAATAATAAAATTGCTGAAGATGCAGCCAGCTTACTGATAGCGCAAATTCGTAATGGCAATGACCGCGATATTATTAAACTATACACACCAGAACTGGTTGTCAGAGATTCAACAGCCCCTCCTATAGCTTTATAATTAATTAGCTGGCACGCGCTGCAAGTCCCCCTTCAGCGCTTAAAGCATTAAAAGCGGCCTGATTTTTGAACGCATAGCCTGTACCACTGAGTTTATTAACAATAAAACGGCACATGTTGTAAATTTTACACTTAGGGTCTGTTGATCTTTCAAGGTTATATAACTCAGTTAACCTCTCTAATACCAGTTCGCTTAATTAACTGAGCTATTTTGAGGGAGGAAAATCGTGTCGATAGCAAGGCAAAAAATTTCGTTATTGAGTTGTTCTAAATGAGACGTTTTTAACGTCTGTTAGCGTCTAATCTGCCCCCTCAAAATGATTAAGTATTATTGCAAATTGGTATAAATATACAGGAGTAAAATATGGCCAAGTCAGCCCAATTGTATAGAATGGCAACCGATGAACATATTTGCCCATTTGGTTTAAAATCTAAAGATTTACTTGAACGTCAAGGCGTTGAAGTAGACGATCATTTACTCACCTCAATAGCCGATACCGATACCTTCAAACAAAAATACGGTGTAAAAACAACACCACAAACATTTATAGATGATGAGCGTATCGGTGGTTATGATGAACTCAGAGAATACTTTAATAAATCCCCTGCAGGCCAACAAGGCACAACGTATACGCCGGTCATTGCTATTTTCGCGGTTACCTTGTTGCTAAGTTTAGCCTTTTCGTTGAGCGGTGCAGGATTAAGCATGTATACGCTTGAGTTATTTGTTGCGTTAACCATGGCGGTACTAGCCATTCAAAAGCTGCAAGATTTAAACAGTTTTTCAAATTCCTTTATCACTTACGATTTACTCGCCATGAAAGTGATCCCCTATGCCTATGTTTACCCATTTTTAGAAGCTTTTGTTGGCGTGGCCATGATTGCATCACTTCCAGTTTACTTGGTTGCACCTATCTCTTTGTTGATTGGTAGTGTCGGCGCAGTCTCTGTTATTAAAGCTGTATACATAGACAAGCGAGCACTAAAATGCGCCTGTGTTGGCGGCGACAGCAATGTACCGCTTGGCTTTATTTCATTAACCGAAAACCTATTTATGATAGCAGCCGGTCTATGGATGCTAGTTAAATAATAAAAAGGCGCGGTAAGTTAAAACTTACCGCGCCAGCGCAAACTCTTCGAATATTAAAGCCACATGAGTTATTTTAGTAAATGAGAATTACCCCTCACTTATCGCTGTATTTAAACCGGCCTCAGCATCAGCGAGCATAGCAAACTCCTCATCTGCACTTTTGGCCACTAAATGTTTAGAGCTAAAGCCAAAGTAATACGCCGCACCGACTATAAACAGCACCATAGTGTATAAAAAAGCACGGGGGTCAAAGGCGTACACACCGGTCAGTGCAATCAACGATAAGCACAATGCTATGCTTGAAGTGACAATGCCGCCAGGCGTTTTATAAGGTCGAGGTAAGTCGGGTTGTTTTAAGCGCAACATTATATGACTGAACGCCATTAACGCATACGATACTGTTGCACCAACCACCGCCATAGCTAACATTAAATCGCCCTCACCACTTAGTGAAGCTAAAAAACCAAATACAGCAGGTACAATAAGCGCTCGTGCTGGCACTTTACGCACTGTAGTAATTGATAACGAACGCGGTAAATATCCTGCACGCGATAACGCAAACACCAACCGACTATAGCCATAAATAATAGAGAAAAATGAAGCCACCAGCCCTGCTAATCCCAGTATATTAACCACGGTTGCTAAATCGCTATTGCCTGTCGCATTTAACGCATCTACCAGCGGAACTGCACTTGCGCCCATTGCTGTTGCACCTACTGCCCCGGGTACTAACACAACCACTAACAACGCAGTAAACAATAAAAATACCATAGCGCCAATAATACCTTTAGGTACATCTTTCGCCGGATCTTTTGCCTCTTCTGCCGCCAATGGTACCCCTTCAACCGCTAAAAATAACCACATAGCAAAAGGTAATGCTGCCCATACACCATACCAACCCAGAGGTAAAAATTCACTCGCGCCAGCAGCATCGGTTACGGCAACATCAAATAAATTTGTCGCATCAAAATTGGTGATTAACACCACAGCGGTGGCAACAATGGCAAGTACCGCCAAGCCGCTTATTACCATCATTACTTTTAGCGCTTCACCAACCCCAGCTAAGTGAATACCCACAAACACCAAATAAAAGAGCGCATAAACCCAAGGGCCATTAAACCCCGTTAACGCCTCCACCGCAGAGCCAATAAAAATAACAATAGCAGCCGGTGCTAACGCATATTCAATTAATACCGCAAGGCCGGTTAAATAACCCCCCGTTGGCCCCATTGCTTGGCGAGCAAAGCTATACCCTCCTCCCGCAGCGGGAATAGCAGCCGACATTTCAGCCAGCGATAACACTAAGGTGAGATACATAATAGCCATTAATACTGCCGCTATGGCAAAGCCGCCCCAGCCTGCTTCTGCAATACCAAAGTTCCACCCAGCAAAGTCTCCTGAAATCACATACGATACCCCTAACCCCGCCAGTAATAACCAACCCGCAGTGCCACTTTTAAGTTGCCTTTTTGCTAAGTACTCTGAATTATTAGTAGACATAACATCCTCTTTATCGATTTTTTATTTTTAGTTACCGTTATTCCGCATTTAAAAAATGACGGCTCGATTGTTGATGCTCAATCACATCATCCTGTGTACGATCTTTTAAGTTCACTCCTGTTAGTTTTAATTTTTTTGCCTCACGTAATAAATAAACTGCACGCCTTGCAGCCTCACAGTAAGGCAAGCCCGCAGGGCGAATATTTGAAATACAATTGCGACAGGCATCGTTAAGACCTGTTTTAGGTGCCCAAGTTAAATATAAACCAAGGCTATCGGGCGAGCTAAGCCCTGGTCGCTCACCAATTAACACCATGACTACTTGTGCATTTAAAAGCTCTCCAATGTCGTCACCAATTGCCACCCGACCTTGTTCAACCACACTAAAAGGCGCAATGTTTAACTCACTGTTATCACCTAGCTGCGCTAATAATTCATTAATAAAAGGATAAACATTTTTTTGCACCGCAAGCGACGATAAGCCATCAACCACAACGATGGCTAAATCATATTTTGCAGCCGTGCTTTGCTGCCCAGCGGTGAAATTAAGTAGGGTTTGTCGGCCGTTTTCATCTAACCTGCGTCCTAAATCGGGGCGTTGTAAATACGTCATTCGGTCAACAGCCTGGCTATGTAAGCGCAAAGGAGCAGCCAGCTGTTTCTCAGCACTGAGTTTGCTAAGCTGTTCGGTTATTGCATTAATATCGAGCGGAAAGTTCACCGCATCACGCGCTTGTGCATGGGATAATTGAAACGCCAGCATTTCACTGGTCGGTAAGCTTATTCCTGCGCGGCCAAGGCCAATCCGTGCATCAGTAAAACGGCGTAAATCGCGCCATGGGTTATGCACCACGTTGCCATTATTTTTATGTGTATTATCGCTGTTGTTTATAACAGACGTTGCGTTAGAATTTGATTTCATACTCAGCCCCCTTTAATCGCATTCAGTGGTTTAGCAAAAGCGGCAGGTAACGTATCAGATAAAATAATATCGTGACTGTTGCGCATAATGTTCATATCAGTAAGCCACTTTTCAAACTCTGGCGCGGGGCGCGCGCCCAGTACTCGGCGCACATATAACGCATCATGAAATGAGGTGGTTTGGTAATTAAGCATAATGTCATCAGAGCCCGGAATGCCCATCACAAACGAGCACCCGGCGACCCCAAGTAGCGTAAGTAAGTTATCCATATCATTTTGGTCGGCCTCGGCATGATTGGTGTAACACACGTCGCAGCCCATCGGAATACCCAATAACTTGGCACAAAAATGATCTTCAAGCCCTGCGCGAGTAATTTCTTTACCATCAAACAAATATTCAGGACCAATAAAGCCCACCACGGTATTAACTAGTAGCGGATTAAATTTTCGTGCAACGGCATAAGCACGGGTTTCGCAGGTTTGTTGATCAAGCCCATGATGTGCGTTAGCCGAAAGCGAACTGCCCTGCCCCGTTTCAAAATACATCACATTATCGCCTACAGTTCCGCGCTTTAAACTCAGTGCGGCATCTTGTGCCTCAGCTAAGGTATTTAAATTAAAACCAAAACTCGAGTTGGTTGCTTCTGTTCCACCAATAGACTGAAACACTAAATCAACCGGCGCTCCCGCTTCAATGCATTCAATCGTGTTAGTAACATGAGTAAGGACGCAGCTTTGGGTAGGAATTTCATATTTTTGAATCACCTCATCCATCAATGTCATCAACTTAATGGCCTGCGCTACGTTATCGGTTGCAGGGTTTATACCTATTACCGCATCACCATTACCGTACAAAAGTCCATCTAAAATACAGGCGGCAATACCGTTAATATCATCCGTAGGGTGGTTAGGTTGCAATCGCGTGGATAAGTGCCCTGGTAAGCCAATGGTATTTCTAAACGCACTGGTTACATGGCATTTTTTAGCAATTAAAATAAGATCCTGATTTCGCATTATTTTGCTTACAGCCGCAGCCATTTCAGGGGTGATCCCTTGCCTAACACTTGCCAACACAGCGGGAGTTGCAAAGTCACTTAATAACCAGTTACGAAAATCGCCTACGGTTAAATGAGCAATCGCCATAAATGCATTGGTGTCGTGATCGTCCATAATTAAGCGGGTTATCTCATCGTCTTCATAGGCAATCAGCGCCTCATTTAAAAACGTTTTAAGCGGAATATCTGCCAGTGTCATTTGCGCCACCGCTCGCTCTTGTGCTGAGCCTGCTATCACTCCTGCAAGACGATCGCCCGATCGCCCAGGGGTAGCCTTTGCCATTACTTCAGCCAAGTTTTTAAAATTGTACACCTGCGTGCCTAACGTATATCGGTACCTTTGCCCCATGATCTACTCCACATAACAACTAGTTCAAACCTTGGTACAGGTTTTGCTGACCTATAAGCTATAAATCAATTTTGTTTAGTTTCAAGAGAGCTTAATTCGTACCAAGACACTATCGAATTTTGGCAAATCATCATTTTTGGCTTTATTTCATATAGTTAACTATAGTTACTGGTGGTAACTTAATCTTAATAAAAATAAAAAAAGCAAAGAGTAACTCCATTATGACGCAGCAAGATTTAGCTAGCGCACCACAAAAGAGCATGGTGCATACCCAAGATATAGATGAGCAAGCGAATAACCTAACGCAGTGGCAGCAAAAATATGATCAGCTCAGTGAAGGGCGATTTTTTGGGCGTATAGAGAGCGTGGATTATTCTAATATTCAAGCATTTGAAGAATACACAGAGCGTGCTCTTCACCAACAATGTGCAATAGCGCCGCAATCTATTTGGCTTGGGATCCCAAAGCAGTCTCAGCAGAGCAAAATTAATGGCTTAAATGTGGCAAGTAATCAATTTATGTGTCGAACCAGTGAGAGTAACTTTGAGCTTATTACACCTGAGCAGTTTAATATTTATGGTTTAGTAATAGACACGCAATCGTTAGAACATATGGCTCAGATACAAGGGATATACTTGAAAAATATAACCTCTTCAGGTACTGAGCGACATACAACAAGCAACGCCATGTTAAAAAGTGCCCGGGGTATAATAAACAGTATGGTTAGCAGTAACGCTTTTGGCCTAAATGCCGATTTACAGCAAGACATGCTTAATATGTTGGCATTACATTTACTAAACGAACAGACTCCGTGTCAACGTATCGCTCCCAGTTATAAACACCGAAAAGCGGTGGTTGATAAAGTAAAAGATTATATAAAAGCGCACCCACAAAACACGGTAACAATTACTCAATTATGCGAACTCACCTTTGTGAGCAGGCGTACCTTACAATATAGTTTTGAGAGTATTTTAGGGATAAACCCACTGCGGTTTTTACGTTTAACCCGATTAAATAATGTTAGAAGAGAGCTAAAATTAGCAAAGCAAGATAAACCCATTTCTGTGGTTGCTGCCAATTGGGGGTTTTGGCATGCAGGGCAATTTACCAAAGACTACACGCAATTATTTGGTGAGAACCCTTCACAAACAGTGATAAACCATGCTTCTTATTTGGCAAATTCTAAATCGATAACACATGAGTAAATAGGCTATGGGTTTCGGGTGTCGAGCTACGAGCTGCGAGCTGCGGGAGGCGCTGCGCTGAAAGAATAGATTTAAGGGCTGATATGACTAGGTGCTAGACTGTTTGCACAAGCTCGCTACTCGTCACTCGAAGCCCGTTGCCTTCTCATTTACTCCTCATTCACTTTTCTTTGTGCAAACATGTTTTAAGTGATTTATTCACAAAGAGGTTATGAGACGCTGCGCTGAAAGAGAAGGCTAAAGGCGCTAGGTTGTGTTCGCTGCTCGTGACCCGAAGCCCGCCTTATTTCAACAAACACTTAGCCAACTCGCAACAAAAGCCCTATTTGATCGGTGCTATTTAAGCCGCGATTAAATAGGACTCTTGTCCTGCGTGTTTGTTGCTGCGTTTAAACGAGCCTTTGCCTTTTTTAGCTTTAACCACTTGCGGTTTAAATACTTTAGAGGTTACCAGTGCTGCCAATGCGTTGTGTTTTATCACGCCGCGCCCAGTGTCTACTGCGGATTTGTTACCCGCTTTTGTTTTGCTTTTTTTCGCCATTTATTTTTTCCTATTAATAAAATGAGTATAACGAGGGATACATACCCCACAGTGTTATTGATGGCGATTGTATGCTTAATTTTCAAGCATGCAATCATTTTTAATGCTGTTTTAAATATATATTTTAGCCATAAAAAAAGCGCCGTTATAAACGGCGCCTTTGCTGGTTAATTTAGGGTCTGTTTACCTTTCAAGGTTAAATTTGCAGCAGTCTGTTTGGTATTTAGGCAAGGCAGCGCCTATGTAGTGTGGTTATTCCCCATAAATAGGCGATAACGCAGCATCAATGCCAAACAGGCGCTGCCCGAAGGGTTCTGCCTAGGGGCAATTTACTCTTTGTTGCTCGGTTTTTACTTAGCCCACTAGGTTACAAACCTCGCGTCGCGATTAAACCGCCTCTAGTTTGAACAAATTTTAATCCGCAAAGGCCAACAGACCCTAGTTTAAAATTAAAAACTAAAGCTTACTTTTGCATAGTAACTACGGCCATCAAAGCCATAGGGTACGGCTCGTAACGGATATTTAAATGCCCCATTTGAAATAGCGTTTAATACTTCATCATCGCCTAATTCATCCGGTGTTTCATCAAATACATTGTCTGCACCTACCGATAGAGCAAACATATCGTTAATTTGATAACTTACATTTAAATCCACTAATACGGCTGACTCTACCGTACTGGTTGCTTTAAATGAGCCATCTGTTGCAAGTTCAATATGGTCATTACCAAAGTACTTCACATCGGTTTCGCCAAAGTAATTAAAGCGGATCATTGAGCTATACGCGTCACGCTCATAATCAAACGTTAACGTTGCACGTTCGCCCGGCTGCCCATCAGTTAAAAAACTACTTTGGATATCATCAAGTGCTACATTTTCAGGAATACCCGGTGCTGCATTAACACTGTCAATTTTAGTTTCGTTTAAATTACCGGCAAACGTAGCAGAGAAATTACCCTCATATAAATCGGTGCGATAGGACGCAATAATGTCAACACCCTGCGTTGTCGAATTCACTGAGTTTGAAAAGTAATTCGCTTGTACTGCACCCGTTGCCTGTAGCGCGGCAACTGCATCAGGACTAAATGCCACATCATCAGCCGATAACAAGCTGCCCAGTGTAATACGGTCTTCAATTTCTACACGGTAAAAATCCACCGTTAACGATAAATCACTGGTCACATCATAAACAAAGCCCGCACTGTAGTTCGTTGATGTTTCAAGCTTTAAGTTATTAACGCCTAATGCAGCTGGAAATGCAGAGCCTGTTGTTGCTGTAAAAGACTGGCTTAATGTGCCGTCAGAACCTAAGTTAGTGGTAAACGCAGTGTAACCGCTTTGCTGTAATGATGGCGCTCTAAAACCCGTTGATAACGCACCACGTACCGCAAAATCATCGTTAAATTCATAACGCGTGGCTACTTTACCAATTATGTCGTCACCCGCATTAGAGAAATCTTCGTAACGAAGTGCACCGCTAACATTCCACGCATCGGTAACCATGGTTTCTGCGTCAATATAAACGGCGTAGCTATCGCGATCACTTTTATTTGATGCTTCAGGGCGAAGGCCGTTGTAGGCTTGAAAACCACATTGTGCAAATTGATTCGGATCGTTCACTGATGGGTATGAAGTATCTGTGTTAGCAGTGCCACACGCGTATGAGGCTTCTTCACCGGGTACAATTTCATAGTTTTCTTTACGGTATTCAGCACCAATTGACACGTACACAGGCTCACTGCGGCCAATATCAACAATCCCGTTCACATCCGCGTTGAATGTTGTTTGGTCAAACCTAAAGCCACCCGAATACCCCTCAGTTGGTCCTGCATTTGCAGCAATATCGGCATCACTTGCACCTGGGTTATTAAATAAGTACTCAGCAGCATAAGAGGCATTTATTGTATTGCGTGAGGTAAAGTCGTATTGGTTTTCACCATATACCGCCGATACATCGTAATTCCAATCAGGGTTAATATCACCTCTAAAACCAATTGAAACAGAGATATCCTGTGCTTCATTGTCTATTTGCGGTAAAAATCCATCGCTATATACTTGAATCACGTTTTTAGACGCTTCATTAAAATTACGGTAAAAGCCGTTGCCTAGTGCCGTGCGCTCAGAGTAACCACCAAATGAGTAAAGCTCTCCTTCACCCATTGGCAGGGCCATATTGTAAAATACCGAAGTAAACTCGCTCTGTGCATTACCTTGTCCCCAACGAACTTCGTCAGATAAAGTACCTGGTGCAACATTAAGTGACCCACCCGTATCTCGCTCTGCGCGGTTAGTTTTATCTGCATCGCGGTACTCAAGCGATAAATTTATAAAACCGCCTTCATTACCTAATTCAAAGCCACGATTTAAACCCGCAGAAATTGTTTCTCCATCTCCTTCTGCCGTTTCGCCATATTGTACGTACCCGGTGGTTAAATCTGTTGAGTTATTAAGTGATAAATTGATAACCCCTGCAATTGCATCTGAGCCATACTGCGCCGCCGCACCATCACGTAACACTTCAACTCCTTTTAAAGCAATAAGTGGAATCGCATTCATATCAGTACCCGCAGAGCCACCGCCCACAGTACTTGTTAAACCAAAAATAGATTGATTATGACGGCGTTTACCGTTGACTAAAACCAGCGTTTGGTCTGGTTGTAAGCCGCGTAATGTAGCAGGGCGAAATAAATCAGAACCATCAGAAACCTGTGTTCGTGAGAAGTTAAATGACGGCGCCGTTGCCTGTAAGCTCTGTCCAAGCTCGGTAAAGCCGCCTTTGTTTAAATCATCTGCGTCAATTAAATCAATAGGTGATGACGACTCAGTGGCAGTTCGGTTTGAAACTCGCGATCCTAACACAGATATTTGTTCGATATTTTTTTCAGCTTTAGCAGGCGCTTCTTGTGCATTAACCATACTTGGCGCACTGAAAGCAAAAGCAACCGCTACAGCCAATGTGTTTAAACGATATGTTGACATAATGATGACCCTGTTTTGTGTATTCTTATAATGTGTGTGGGGTAAATTCCTGTACCCCCTTGCCAACATCCTAGCAACATACACAAACAAAAAGAAACAAAAAATTTGATAAAATTAGCATAAGAATGCAAATAACTTTAAAAAAAGAAAAATAACACCTTTAAAAGCTCAAAATACAACCAAAGTGGCAATTTAATATCACAACCCCAAAAGTTAATACAATGTTAAAATTGAAGTTTTATTTATAATTAGTAAAAACAACAGCTTTGTATGTTTTTCACTCTGCGTTGAGCAAAAAACACACTCCAAATGACGTTTTATGCGGTTTTTATTAGACTAAAGTAGATAGTAAAGGGTAAGAAAGGGGACTCAGCAGAAACTATACATAGGTCGTTATGTAGTATTGTCCGTTTTTAAACAATATTTTATACAGGCCTATTTAAGAGGTGTAACTATGCCAATCAAACTCACTAATAACATGACAAAGTAGAGGGTCTACGCCTGTTGATTCACAGTATGCACGTAATTGCATGGGGGTTTGTTTATCAAAAATAATTTGCCTAACTACATACAACATATGATTGAATGTGATTAGATCATTATCATTAGTACCATCTAAATCATGGCAACTCATCAGTAAGTTACATATTTTAGTATCGTATCCCCATAACTTTAAAACGTAGGCCGAAATAAAATTGGCACTTACATATCCATCGGTCATGGTTTGAGCATGCTCACCTGGCGAATCGCTTTGAGCTTGAGACAATAAAATAATCTTGCCAACAAAACTCAATAACGCCACCGAGAAAAGTAGCTCTTGATGTTGTAGACTAAATCCAGCTTGTTTAGCAAAGCGCTTAACACAGCTAGCGTAATTCGCCGCTATATTCAATTGCTTTTCATGTACGTCACTAGGAATAGACGATTCAAAGTTTTTAGCAACTAATAAAGACGTTGTAATTGCCATTAATATGGTAATTCCAAGCCTCGATACAGCTTCATCTATTGACGATGTAGGCCTAACAAAACCAAGATAAGCGGAGTTTGCAAGTTGTAACAATTTAGCCGTTATTATTGGCTCTTGAGAAACAACATTGGCTATATCGTGCAAATCAAATTCATTGCTTTGTATTAAGTCTTTGAGTTCTTTTAAAATAAGAGGATAAACAGGAAAGCTAATCATAGCCCCTAATTGCCTGCGAACATTAAAAGCAAAAGGCAATGACTTTAACGCCGCCACATTGTTAAAAAGCGCGGTTATGTCTGCCTCATTAAACGGTTTAGCAAGGTAAGCATGCACAACATTAGGTTGTCGCATCATGGTACTCAATGTCATATCACCAGTAAGTAATGCTCTGACTGGGTAGGGGTTTTGTGAAGAGCATTGCTCTAAAACATCCAATCCATTCATTTGCGGCATTAAATAATCACTTAATACTAAATCTAAGTCTTGCTTAGTGTTTAGCAGCTGCCAAAATTCATCAATATCAGAGGTTGTCATTATATCAACCTCTGGATAGGCTCGATGAATAGTCCTTTGTAATACTTTTAATAAAAAAGCATCATCGTCTAATATGACGACCGCTATCGAACTCATTGCGCACCTTGAGAATTAAAATGGTTTAAATAATTACAAAAATCATCCTGTTCTAAAGGCTCACTAAAGTAATAGCCCTGTATGTAGTCACAGCCTAATTTTTTAATCATTTCGCATTCAAAGGCAGTCTCTACCCCCTCTGCTATCACTATAAGACTGAGATCGTGAGACATACGTGTAATGTTACGAATCATACTTTGCATTGCTAAAGACGATTCAATATCAGTAATCAGCGCTTTATCCAATTTAACGCCATCTACTGGCAGCTTAGAAAGGTAGCCAAGTGATGAATAACCCACGCCAAAGTCATCAATCAATAGCCTAAACCCCAAAGCCCTTAGTCTTATTAATTGCTGTTCGCAGGTAGCAAAATCTTCTATTAAATAGGTTTCTGTTAGCTCAAAAACCAACTGTGATGGCTCTAAATTATTGCGACTTAAGCACTCGAGCATGTAATCAATCCAGTCGGGATCATCTTTTAACTGCCTCGCAGATATGTTAACAGCCAACACATTCACACCTATATTGTTATCCCCCCAATATTTTAGTGTTTTACAACTTTGAGAAATAACCCAGCGCCCTATTGATATAATTTGACCATCGCATTCAGCAATCGGGATAAAATGAGCAGGGGGAACCCAGCCATATTTACTTGGCTCATACCAGCGAATGAGCACCTCAGCACTAAGTACTAACCCTGTTTTAATATCAACTTTTGGTTGAAAACGTAATGACAGCTCATCTTTATTTACCGCAGTTAATAGTAAACGGCTTAATTCAAAGTTCTTTTTATAATCGGCTACCAGCTGAGGATCAAAGCGAGAACAAATACGCTGCTGATCACCTACTTGGTAATTCATCGTCAACTGCATTTGATTAACGAGCTCTTTTCCCTCTAAACTATCCTCAGGAAACAACCCATACACACCATAAAGCTGCACTTGGGCATCGATATATTTACTAGGGAGTGCTTTTTTCAGATCATGCATCGCCTTATTTAGAACGGTTAAAATTTCACTATCAGATTTAATTTCAGGAACAAATAATACAAACCGATCGGCGCTCTTATGAAGAACTTTGACCGCTTTTTCTGATACGCCTTTCAGCACCTCTAGAACCAATTTTATAAGGTGGTTGCCATCTTCGCCCCCTAGCAAATCATTAATTAATTGAAACTGCGCAATACCTATATAAACCAAGGCATAACATTCTTTATTCGCTTCACACAGGGCTAAATGATGATAAAAGTCAGACTCGTTAGTCACCACTGATGGTGTTCTGGTAAGTTGGAAAATATTACTCATGCTGCTTGCGTTAATTGATAACTTTAAAAGCTGGCAAAAATCGTCATGTAAATAACGCTCAATCATAACTTCTTCGCTTTTAGCTAGATCAAAGGCGCGTGCATAATTAATAAAAAGTGTACTGCTTTGCTTGTCAATAAAAGACTGGCTTACCGCTTTATTTTGAGCTGTATCTAAATCGGCGAGGTGTTTGTTTTCGTATAAATGAATATCAGGAATGATTTCAGCGGCCGGTGCATTAAAACGATTAATAATGCCGTCATTATCTATTTCTATTAATGCCGACATACTACCCATTAATAACTGTTCTCTTACTCTTTTAGCTCGGCGCTGTTCATATTTTACTTGCGCCTCGCTAATGTTCTCAAGTAGCTCACTATCGACCCATGGCTTTTCTAAAAAACGAAATACCAATCCCTGATTTAATAACTCAACCACAGACTTAAAATCAGCATATCCACTTAGCACTAAGTTTACGCAATCGGGCCAATTAATTTTAACTTGGCGTAATAAATCAGCGCCGTTCATTTGTGGCATTCTAAAATCAGTAATGACTATCTCAATTTGATTAGCTGCTAAGATTTCAAGCGCCTCAAAACCAGTGGATGCTGTTATTACATCATAACCAGAACGAACAAGTACTCGCTTTAAAGATTTCAATACATTAAGTTCATCGTCTACTAATAAAATTCGCAAAGCCACTATTTACACCCCAGGAAGAGTTCTAATTTACTACGCTATTTTGAAAAAATGTTATTACTCATAGAACAATAACTAAAAACCTAGTTAGGTTTATACTTTTTCTATTAATTATGCATTTCTTGATTTTAAATTATCATTAACATACGCTTTATGATATTGATTGTTTTTCACACGCCACCTAATAATAGTCTAAATTGAACTTCAAGCTATTTATTTTTAATAGCTAAAAATATCTATCGCTGTGGCAATTTTTACTTATAAGGGGCATCTATGTTCGCCATTGATACTTTTCACTCTCACGGCAGCGATATAGATAAATTTATCCAACCTGTAAGTCAGTTCACAAACAACAACCCAGATTTACTGCTTGGGTTTGCTACAACCGATACTATTAACTCAAGTTTCGGGATTCAAACCCAATAATAAAAGCCAAATAACATGATGATTTAAAAGAAGTTGATGTCTCATTGT
>NZ_JBEOOG010000032.1:0-43094 GCF_040308965.1 Pseudoalteromonas sp. MER144-MNA-CIBAN-0113 | reverse complement strand
ATCCGGAGCGGGAAATCGTGCAGGCTCAGGCAGCAGCATAAAACGGGAAAATCGGACAACTACCTTGAAAAACTCCGGTGACGGTATCTGATTTGAGAATATTTAAACGCCAGCCTACGGTTTCAACAAGTTGAAAAGCGTAGGCTCTGGCGTTTAATTGGATGAATATAAATCGTGATATTGTTCGTCTGGTACTTGGTTATCAAAGTATTGCTGGGTTGGTTTATACCTAAATACTACCGCTAAGTCTTTACCCCTATAACCCTCAATACCTAATCTGGTTTTTTTTAGCCTGTAACCTAGCATTAAAAGTTCATCCCTAGTGAATGTATCAATAACCTGTTTACTAGCTGATTCAACAACAACAAGTAAATCGGCAATTCTATCTCGATAGATTTCTTCATAAGTTATCATTGCGTTGTTGTTTTGTATCATATCCCTCAATCTTTGATATGGGTCGGTACTCGGTTTAGGTTTAGGTTTTTTTTGTGGTGCTTGGTTTAGTTCTCCAGTTGTGGCAATTTGCTGTTTTTCAACTTTTGCAACGGGCCCGTTGCTAGGTTCTTTAGATTTAGTGTTTACTATTTGTGTATCGCCATTGAAAAAGCTAGTTAAGAAATAAATAGCAAAAGCGATAACAGCTAAAAATATAGGTAAATAGAGAATGAATTGTTTAGACTTAAAAATGTTTACTCGGTCGTCAGAGTAAACGTCAGTGTTGTCAGTTGTTAATTGATGGCTAAGGTATGAGCCAAAATACTTGCTGTCGTATTTTTCGACACCTGATTTTATCTTTTTAAAAACTACATCACCTTTAACGCCATTGATTGAACCTTGGTACATTTCCCATTTATATTTGCTATCCATACCGACCATAGATAGTTTTAAAAATGATATTTTACGTTCAGTTCTTCGTTTCCATGTGGTATGCACATCGGCCAAAGCTTGACCCATGCAAATAATATCCATACCTCTATGTCTATGTTCTGCGATAAATCGAGTCATTTCGTCAGATAGCTTTTGTCTGCCACTGGGGAAAAAGTTTTGAAGCTCATCAAGTACAAGTAATGAGTCATTTTCAACAATGTCATAAACAGTAAGCACCTGTTCTTCTGTGATTTCTGTATATAAAGATTCTAATTCTTCAACCGTTTTACCTGTGAGTTCGCTGACTTTTTCATAGTTGAAGCCGTTAAGTCGAGCGTAAACTTTACGGCCTTTTTCTAAGCTGGGTATTATGTGTTTTACTAAAGCTTCATAACTTTTGCCAGAGCCTGGTAAACCTTCGTGAAATATAATCATAAATTTACCACTGGAATAAAGTTAATACTTTACGAGTTAAACGAAATGTATAACCGACACCGATAATACCTAAGGCGCTATCGAATCCGGTTGCGCCTAAGAGATAACCAACATCGGGCGGTATTGAAGATGTAAACTGACTTATACCCGATTGAATAAATTGTGGTGGGTCAATCAGTGAAAAAATAAGCCGGAAGCCCTCCAGCATTTTTTCAAAAACCTGTAATGATAACCAAAGCAGGGCATCTAAAATAAAAATTAGTATTTCATAAAGCCAATCAATAAAGCCTTGCCACATTTCGGCTAACCAGTCTAATAAACTATTCAATTGCGATTCTCCATGCGAAAAAGCCAGCAACAAGCATCAAAATAGCTCGTATGTATGGCAAAATTGATTGAACGGCAGAGCTACAAAACTGGTCAATTGTAACGGTAAAAGATGCGTCTAATACGGTTACAGTTTCTTGCCAGACTGGGCAGCTACCACCAAAGGAAGTAACAAAAAAATCATCTATTGCAGAAAATAAAGGCAAAGTTCGCATTGCGTCATTATGTTCTTCAAGTACAGTTCCGAAGTTGGTAGTTTCCCAATCAAAGTTAGCTATCTCGGTATATTTTTCTGGCTTTGTTGAGTAGTCGATTGTTGGAGCAGTACCGTCATAAGTCGATAATTTTGTAATGGCGTCTGTTTGTTTTTTAAGTTCAGTTGTTTGTTTGGCTAACTCTGAAACAATTGCATCCTCATCGACACCGGCAACTTCTGATTCTGAACCGTCAGGACATGAGATGGTTGCACCTGTTGGTGTATTTATTACGGTGCAATTTTCGCCATCTTCACCATCAAGACCATCAATACCATTTATTCCATCAATTCCATCTTTACCATCTTGGCCATCAATACCCGCTATACCTTGATCACCTTTTTCACCCTTTTCACCTTGAATGCCTTGTTCGCCTTGAATGCCTTGTTCACCTTGTTGACCATCAGCGCCAGCTTGACCAGTTGCGCCTTGAACACCTTGAACACCTTGAATACCTTGATCGCCTTTTTCACCTTGATCACCTTTTTCACCTTGGTCACCTTTTTCGCCTTTGAGTTGTCCAGACTGAACTAATGAATCAATATCTTGTTGAGTTAAAAAAGATGCTTCAATTTCGGATATGCGTTGGTGGTTTACTACAAGCTGGTCTGCATTTTTTTGTATGCCTGTTATGTCAAAACTAATGGCGCTTTCTGGGCAATCAACGGAGTAAACACCAGAACTACCTGTTGCAGTACAAAATTTATCATCACCATCATCTTTTGGTTTAGCTTTGCAATCAGTAGGTTCTTGTGAATTATATTTTGATGGTAAGTAATAACCGCCAGAATCATCGGTGTTAATTACGCATTGAGAATCATCTTCAGGGTTGTCATAACAAATGTTTGCGGGTGAGGTAGCAGTTCCGAAAAAATAAGTGTCTGTTGATTGTGGTTCTGGGCATTTGTTATCAACTAAAGGTTTTGCACACATAAAAGCATCTGGGTCTTGAGATGTTGGCATAGGTACAGGAATGGTATGTATTGGAGAAGTTGAAGGTGGACATGCATCAACAAGTTCACCACCATAGAAGGTTGCCACTTTAGTATAATAAAATTCTTCCCAAGATTTAGACCTAGTTTGAACAAATATATAGTAATTATCAGGTGATGAAGTTGGCTCTGATTTAATATCACCTACCTGATAAGAATATTTTTGAGAAGCTTTATATTGTGAATGTACGTGTGCTAAACAAGTTGATAAATCAACATCAAAAAGGGGTTGAGCATATGCACAGCGGCCAAAAGGTTGTTTATCTGGTGAACGTAAGTCGCTCATATCAGGTTCTTGAGCTATGGCCATTGTTGCAAATACAGTTACGAGCATTAAGCAAAACCATAATTTGATTAATGAGAATATAGTTTTAAATGGGTGGCGTATGGCGTGTTTACTTCCGCGCCATAGCAAGGTAAAAAATTTAAGCATTTTCGAAGCCGCGAATAATCGCAACCGCGCAAGCAATCCCAAGGCATGCATAATAAATTCCCCAAATCATGATAGTTCTCCATTAAAAAAGCCCCGCAACTTTTAGGAATACAGGGCTTAGTTTGCGATTTCGTTGGTTAGTCGGATATTAACGGAACCAGCCGATAACTTTGTTGTAACCCCATTTCGCAACGCCCGGTAATATCTTGATTGCTGCTAGTGCTGTGATTGCTGCAACGATAGTAGTAGCGTCAACCGCTGAAGTAACTCCAGTGAAGTCCATAGTTTTTTTCCTTTTAGCTTAAAAAGTTTAATTGTCGTTTTCTGGTTTAAACCAGTTGATTACAGTTCCATAGCCCCACGAGACCATGTAACTAATTATTACCAATGAAAAGCCACTAACAAAAAGTGCTTGTGCCTGTTCAATGGGAATTAGGTTAGGATCGAAAATGCTCGAACCTAAAATAAATTGCTGGTACTCGGTAGGCTCCAACATGACAAAGCCAGTGCAATCTTCAATTGATTGTGCCGTTGGTTTAAGTTCGCCATATTCGAGCTGTACACAAGTAGCCATTTTTTATTTACCTTTATTTTCTTGCGGTAAACTATGCAAACGGAAGCCTTTCCAGTCCATTTGACGTGCAACGTTGGCACCTTCGTAATATTCAATATTAAGTAAAACAGGCTTTAAGCCCCAACCATTAGGGTCTGATTGCAACCGTTCTAAATGCTGATAAGTACCATCATTAAATTGGTCTGCTGATACCTTCACAGATAAAATTTGAGCAGGGTTTTTAGTGTGCAACTTAAACTCGCCAGTTGTAGGCAGGGGAGCGCCTTTATCATCTGTGCGGTTAACTTTTACTAGGTCTGTAATAGCGCCTTCAATATTCATAATTTCTCCAATTGGGTTTAATTTTATTAATAGTTACAGTTAATGACACAAGTCCAAGCTCGCGACTTCGTCGCTCGAAATGTTGCCAGCCAGAGCTTCGTAATCCATGAATAAGCACATGTTTTGATAATCCTCAAGAACGCAAGCTTCAAGGAACTGCATATCTTCATCACTAGGTGCGAATAAGCGGCCGTCATCGTGCCAACCTTGTATTTGTTCAGACACACCGCACATGATTTTACGTTGCGATTTAATATCTTTTTCAGTGAGTATCTGGGTAGTACCGCGTCGAGTAATTACAACAACAGCATCCCAAGCAACGCCTAAAATTCGGTTAGCTGGTTGGTCGCCATATTTAGTGGCAAAGTAGGGTGATTTAGATTCACTGCGGCTAACCTCGCCAGTAATACGGTCAACAATATCGGGCAATTGGTAGTGAATGCGTAAAGTTTGGTCTTTGCGTTTAACTTGTACGCCACCCATTGCAAGGCAAAATGCTTTCCAATCTGATGAATCAGCAGCTTGGCGTACCTTTTCAAGTGCGTATTTTGAAACTGTGTCTAGTGTTGTATTCATTGCGTTTGCAACCTCACATTTGCCAGTATCACCTTGGCCTAATCGTCTAAGTTCACGCCAAAGGGTGACTGAGGGGCCACCAATTTGCTGAAAACGTCTAATATCAAACGTACTCGCCCAAGTCGATGCACGTTCTGCGGCATCGGCTGGAAGTATTTTCATTTCACCAGCTTGTGAACAAATCACTTTATCGATGCTGTCACCAGTTACGGCTTTAGTAATATATTTAGCAATGTAGCCAGCAGCAGAGCCTTTACTTTTATTAATCGTAATAGCCTTAAAGCGGGTGGTGCTTGTTCTAAATTCGGTTGGTGTATCTTCGGTACAAAGCTTTTTAAGAATTGCGCGAACTTGTATCGCGTCACCTTTTTCCATGAATAAAAGCATATGCCAGTGTGGGCAACCGTCATGATGAGGTTCAACAACACGGAATCCGTAAGGGCGCAAATTTTGTTTTGAGAATAGAGCGCGGGCACGTTTCCAAATACCGTTAAAATATTCCTGTGCATCCTGAGGTGTTGACCCATCATATTTATTATTTGGTCGGCCTGTATGGTGAACTGCATGAAATCTACTTGGTGCTGATAATGTGTAGAACTCACCGCGATGGCCATGCATGTCTGCTAGTTCTTCAAAGCCACGAATGCGAACCATTAATTCAGCCGCTTGTTGTTTACCAGATGTATGCGAACGTTCAATAATTGATTGCAGTGTTTCGAACTCATCAAACGGGTTTGCATCGTTTGGAACAACAAATAAATCAGACATTATTTCGGCTGATTTGCGCTTACGTTCTCGGCGGTTCTGGATGGTTGGTTGTGACACATAAGCACTTGCTTTTTTATGTACGAGTCTCAAATCACGTGCTAGTTGTTCAATAGTAAACGCTTGGATTTTACGTAATTTACGACGCCAGAAAATTGGGTCAGCAAAGCGGTTTAAAATACCTGTTAAAGAATCTGCTGAAAAGTGTGTGCAATAAGGTGCAACTAGTTCAGGCTCTTGAATATCAAAGGAATTTAAGTATTTAACCAGGATGTTAAATACAGATAAAGTATAGCCGTTTTTACTTATTTTCAGCTCACAATAACGGGCTTTTTGATCTGCAATTTCGCATAGTTCATCGTCTGAACATGATAAATTGATATGACCGTGTTTAAAATTCCCAAGGGTTAAAGCGGTATCAGCAGACTTTAAACGCTTGTTTGCTTCAGCTAAATTGTTGAATTTTTCGGCCAAAAAGTAACCGGTGCTAAGCATATGTGCAAGGTTAGAGTGACGTTCAAAAATACGATTTCGCCATGATTCAAAGTCAAAAAAACGTTCTTTCTTTGGCTTAGAAAGGTTTGCAAAAATGTCTTTTGCAGTGCATGCAGGTCGTAAATTTGCCGTTAAATTGATTGCTGTATTTAGCGGGAAAACTTGAGAGTATTGGGCGTTCGATAGTACGTTCATTGGATAGCCTTTACTTTTTTATAAATAGGAGTGCGGACTAAAATGAAGTTTAAAATTATAAAAATAACAGGGAATAAAGAGTAAGATAAAAAATCAAATGCTATATCATACTTTTGGTATGCAATGGAAAGTAAGCCAGATAATAAAAAAGTAAATTGAAAAACTAGAACAAAAAAATATGAAATTTGAACTAGTAATGGATTTAGTGTGTTTTTAGTGGAACTCATACCCGTATTTACCTGTTAAACTGACAAACTGTCACGTTGGACTCTTTTTTGGAGTCTAGCGGTCATATGTGACTTTTGTCAAACTTTTTAATTATCAAGTTTGACAGTTATAATGAAATACAGAGGAGATTGTTATGAATTTTAGTTACGAACTAATTGAAAAATATAAAGAATCCAAAGGTTATACTCAGGACAAACAAGTTATTTCTGATTTTGAGGAATTTAACTCAGGAAACATGAGTAAAATTAAAAAAGGCGAAAGGCATATTACAGCTAATCAGTGTATAGCAATGGCTAATGCTATAGGTATGGATCAAAAGGAAGCCTTACTTAAACTTGCTATAGAAAAGTCAAAGTCTAAGGAAGAAGGTAAAATCTGGTCTGAAATTGTAAAAAAGATTAGTGCAGCATGTGTAGCGCTAACGCTAGTTGCAGGACTAGCAAATGCACCAACTGAGGACGCATTTGCGTAATAGCGACAACCCATAAATTACGTTATGTTAAATTGAGTGAATTAAATTAAAGTGGGCGTAATCCATAAAACTAGCCCACTTATGATAGGGTTTTGATAGCTTAGTTTAGCTCAGAATCGACCCAAAATTTAGTGCCTTTTAAAACAGCTTGCAGTGCAAGGCCACTTTCGGTTAAAGAGTAAACAGTAACTTGGTCAGCAATAGCTTCGGCAACTAAAGCGCCACCTTTATCTTGGTATTTTGCAGCAGCATCGGCATTACCACCGAACGCCCAACCATGTTTAATAAATCTATTTAACGCTGCTTGATCGTGAAAAACCATCACAATATTGAAATCTTTAACACCTAAACCTAAGCCTAAACCAGCTTCGCCCATATTCATATAGGTAGATTTTCCGGTTAGGTTATTTTTTACTACACCGTACCCACCACCAAAACTGGCTAAAATAACGTTTACGTTGGCATTATCAAATACAGCATAACCGGCAGAGTTTGCAATTTGAGTTTTAACATCTGGTTTTTTTTCGTATAAAGCAGTTAATGTATTCGATTTCATACTTTGTACTAAAGCACGTTTTTCTCCAGGAGAAGCACTGCCTGTAGTAGCGCAACCTGTTAATAAAACGCTAATAACTAACATGCTCAACAGAAGTAATTTTTTCATGATTTTTCCTTTAATAAGGTATATGGTTAATAAATCTGCATTTAGCATAAATATCAAAATTTCGTTATGTCCAATACTAGACAGTATCGGACTTTAAGGTTAATCTATAAGTCTATTATTTTCTTATATATTTTACTATTATGCTTGTTGCTCTGGTCGATACATTAAAACAATTACGTTATCAAATAGCTCACCTTGAAGATAATACACTCCAATCAGAATATCCAGAACTAGCCTCTTTTATACAGCAAGTCAGCTTGACTGTAACTGAATCAAAGGCCGATCTTAACTTTTTATACCAGTTTTTATATGTTTATGGCCGAAAATCAGAAGCAACTTATAGTCGTTTTCGCAATGAATTAGAACGATTTTATTTGTGGTCATGGCTTATAGCTGAAAAATCAGTATTCGATTTAAAGCGTGAAGATATTGAGGCGTATGTTGATTTTATGGTCGAGCCGGACAAAAAGTGGGCATCAACTTCGGTGCAGTGGCGCTATAAAGATGAGCAAGGAGTACGTAGGTTAAACCAAAATTGGCGCCCTTTCATGCAAAAAGAATCTATTGCGAGTCAGCAAACATTATCCGCTATGTTTACTGCACTTAATGTATTTTACAAGTTCGCTATTTTAGAAGAAAAAACCTTCGCTAACTTTGTACCTGTGGTTAAGAAAAATAGCCCCTACTTGGTTGTACAATCACAAATACAAATTCCCGATACATTAAGCGATATTCAATGGGAATACGTATTTGGAGTAACGCGTGATCTGTGCGAACAAAAACCAGAGTATGAAAGAAACCTTTTTACCCTCGCCTGTTTAAAAGGATTATATTTACGTATATCAGAATTATCAGAACGTCCACAATGGTCACCTGTTATGTCTCATTTTTGGCAAGATAACGATGGCTTTTGGTTTTTACGTATAATGGGTAAGGGTAATAAATTACGAGATGTAACTTTAAGTGATGATTTTCTTGAGTATTTAAAACGTTATCGGTTATACCGTGGTTTACCTGCCCTGCCCCGGGTTGACGAATCCGACCCGTTAGTGCATAAAATTCGTGGCCAAGGTGGTATGACAGTAAGACAAATTCGACGTTTAGTACAACAAAGTTTTGATATTGCACAGCAGTCATTACTTGATGATGGGTTTAAAGATGACGCGGAACAATTAGAAGCGGCCACTGCACATTGGCTTCGACATACCGGTGCAACGCATGACGCACAAACTCGACCTTTAAAACATTTATCTGAAGATTTAGGTCACGCAAAAATAGCCACAACTGATCAAATATATATTCAAACAAATATTAAAGAACGGGCAAAGTCTGGAATAAAAAGGAAGATTTAATGGAATACTTAGTTATTGCTTTTATTGGTGCATTATTTTTAATTTATTCTATAACACTACGCCAATTAGAAAAAACAGAAATTACTGGGCCGATGTTTTTTGTTATAGGGGGGATGCTGCTAGCATTGATAGCTCCGAACGAAAGTGAAAATTTTAAAAATGGCTTACGGTTTTTACTGCCCTTTATCGAATTAACGCTCAGTATCTTTTTATTTACCGATGCAGCAAAGTCAAAATTAGGAGTATTAAGGCATAGTTTTCAATATCCTAGTTTACTTTTATTTGTTGCCTTACCTTTAACCCTATTACTCGGGGTTGCTACCGCGTTATTTTTATTTGCTGAGCTTTCATTAATTCAAGCAGCACTTATCGCAATTATATTAACCCCAACCGATGCGGCGTTAAGTAAGGGGTTATTAAGTAATACAAAAGTGCCTGAAAAAATACGCGAAGGTATTAATACTGAAAGTGGTTTAAACGATGGCTTATGTGTGCCTATATTTTTAATATTTATTCTGCTTGCAAAAAATCCTGAATCCGCAATTACTGCAACACAAACGTTAACTGTATTTGGTAGAGAATTGGGAGTTGCATTATTAATTGCATTCGCAGGTATTGCTGTTTTTATTCCGTGTTTAAACTTTGCAATGAAGCGACATTACTTTGCCCAAAACACTAGCCCGTTTTTACTATTGGGTTTTGCTATGGCTGTATTTTCACTTACGCAATATTTTCATGGCAGTGGATTTATTGCCGTATTTGTAGCTGGGCTTTTATTTGATAAATACGCGAGCACCAAAATAAACAAAGAGCTGATTGAAGACTCAGAGCATATAGCTGACTTTTCCTCTTTAATGATTTGGTGTTTATTCGGTTTTGTTTGTGCTTATTTAGTGATCCCGAAATTAAATACTGAAATAATAATTTATGGGCTACTTAGTACAACACTGATCAGAATAATTCCTGTTATGTTGTCACTGCAATTTACGTCATTAAAAATAAAAGAGCGTTTAACGTTTGCTTGGTTTGGGCCAAGGGGGTTGGCTTCAATTGTATTTACCTTAATGGTGATAGACACACAAATAGAAAATAAATTTCAAATTGCGACCATTGCTATGACCACAATTTTATTTAGTGTATTTATTCATGGTATTAGTACAAAACCGATTGCAGACAGTTTTGCTAAAAAAACTAAATAAATATAAACAAAAATAAAAAGGCGTAACTTAATAATAAGTTGCGCCTTTTTATTTTACAGCTTACTTAGTTAAATTATTAACTAAGTACTTTTGCCAGTAACTCTATTGGATGCTTAGGCTTAAATTTTTCATAACGTTTTACTTGGCTACGACATGAAAAGCCAGTTGATAAAAGTTGCTCAGGTTTATTTTTATCAACGATAGGTTTCCAACTCATTTCATAAAGTGCTTTGGAGTTTGCTTGGTTTTGTGCTTCATGACCATAAGTGCCGGCCATACCACAACACCCAGTATTTGTGGTGTTTAATGTTAAACCAAGTTCATCAAAAATATTTTTCCACACACTTGCTGCTTTTGGTAATGCAGTCGTTTCGGTACAGTGACTTAATAAGGTAAATTCAGTATTTATTTGTTTAGCTTTTAAAGCACTGAACGATTGTGTTTCTAACCATTCATGCGCAAGTTGCACATTAAAATCGCCACGGTTACTTTCTAAAATTGTATTATACTCATCGCGATAACACATCACTAACGACGCATCTAAACCAACTAACGGCGCATTAATGTCATTAAGCTGATTTAAAAACTCTGCAGCACTTTTTGCCGTTAGCTTAAATTCATGTAAAAAACCTTTCACGTGCTGAGGTTTCCCATTGGGTTTAAAGGGTAACAGCATTGGTTTTTTTCCAAGCTGAGTAATTAGTGTAATAAAACTCTCAACCAATTCTGCTTCGTAAAAGCTGGTGAATGGGTCTTGAACAATGAGTACATAAGCATTTTGCTCATCCGTACTTAATTTTTTAAGTAATTCTAAATTAAATGTTTGCGCTTTGTTTATACGTTTACCGAGTGCTGGAATACTTAGCTGCGGGGTATCAACATAACCGACTGTTTTTTTAATAATGCTACTTACAAGTGATGTTTTTACAATTGGGTTAATAATCCTAGCAAACTTTGCCATTAACGGTGCGCTATTTTCGATATTACCCACTAAATAATCTTTGAGTGGGCGCGCATAATAACTATGGTAATAATTTAAAAAACGAGCTCGAAAAGTTGGTACATCTACCTTTATTGGGCAAGCGGTAGTACACGCTTTACATGCTAAACATTCGTCCATTGATGCTTTTACTTCGTGAGAAAAATCGTAAACGCCTTTATTTTTTTCACGGCTATGAACAAAACGCTCCCACCAGGTGATCACTTCACCTTTGTTTAGCTCTTTTTCTACTTCAAGCAAATTAACATCTTTCGATTCTTGAAGTCGTAACCATTCACGCATTAAACCCGCGCGACCTTTAGGTGAATTACGGCGATCGCCGGTCACTTTATAAGATGGGCACATTGGCGAGTTTTCATCATAATTAAAACACAAGCCGTTACCATTACAGGTCATTGCATTATTAAAACTGGTTTTAACATCAATAGAAATTTGCTTATCGAAGTAAGAACGTTTCTGCCCATCAACACTAACTAGTGAGTCCTTACTTTCAAGCGGAGTACAAATTTTACCGGGGTTTATCTTATTATTTGGGTCAAACGCCGATTTTATTTTTCGTAATTGGGTAAATAAATGCTCACCAAAAAATTCAGGACCGTATTCACTTCTGTAACCTTTACCGTGCTCGCCCCACATTAAACCACCGTATTTTGCGGTGAGTTTTACTACTTCATCTGAAATAGTGCGCAGTAATTTTTCTTGTTCAGGGTCGCACATATCCAGTGCTGGCCTAACATGTAAAACGCCAGCATCAACATGGCCAAACATACCGTACTGTAAATTATAGCTATCAAGTAGCGCTCTAAATTCAACAATATAATCGGCTAAATTTTCTGGTGGAACGGCGGTGTCTTCTGCAAACGCGAGAGGTTTTTGGCTGCCTTTTACATTACCGAGTAAACCCACTGATTTTTTACGCATTGCATAAATTTTTAATATATCGCTTTTCTCGCTGGTTAACTGATAGCCAATAACACCATTAGTTTGATTAGCAACACACTCATCTAACAATTTGCACAAAGTGTCTACTTTGTTTTTTATGTCTTCTGGTGATACGGCATTAAACTCAACCATGTTGAGTCCTTGCATATCTTTATTTGGTATATCAGTTATTAAGTCCGATACTGAATGCCAAATAATATCTTCACGAGCTAGATTTAATACTTTGCTGTCAACGGTTTCAACTGAAGTTGCGCGAGCATCAACTAAAAATGGTGAATGGCGAAGTGCAGAATCAAAACTGTCATATTTTATATTTATGAGGGTTTTAAATTCTGCGATAGGTGTTAGGTTTAATTTTGCTTCAGTAACTATGCCTAAAGAGCCTTCTGATCCGGTTATTAAGCGGCTCATATCAAAAGTTTGTAAGTCTTCACTTAGCACATGCTCTAGGTCATAACCGGTTAAAAATCTATTTAACCGTGGAAATTTGGCTAATATAGCGTCGCGTTCATTAAGTGATATGTCTAATACTGTTTTGTAGAGTTTGCCAATTAAGGATTCCTGATCGGCAATTATTTTTGCTTTTTCAATGTCTATTGGACTGGTAGACATTGCAGTGCCATCAACTAAATAGGTGGTTAGCCCTAAAACATGGTCGCTGGTTTTGCCATAAACTAAGGAGCCTTGCCCCGATGCATCAGTACTGATCATGCCGCCAATAGTGGCGCGGTTACTGGTAGATAAATCGGGTGAAAAGAAAAATCCATACGGTTTTAAAAAGTTGTTAAGTTGATCTTTTATCACGCCCGTTTGAACTCGTACCCAACCTTCTTCAACATTTATCTCGAGGATTTCACGCATATAACGTGATAAATCAACCACAATACCAGGCGTTAAAGATTGACCATTTGTTCCTGTGCCGCCACCGCGAGGACCAAAAGTTAACGATAAAAAAGGGTCTTGCGATGCTATTTGCAGAGCAACTTGAATGTCTTTTTCGCTTTTAGGAAAAATAACACCTTGCGGAAGCTGCTGGTAAATACTGTTATCGGTTGATGCAGTCAGTCTCGTTGCATAACTGGCGTCTGTATCTCCAGTAAACCCTTGATTTTTTATGGTATTTAAGTAATTTGCAACCAAGTCGGTCGCGGCATCTTGTTGTGTAATAGTTGCTATCATGGCGGCGCTTATTAATGCATTTGTGTAATTATATCATGGCGATGGCTAATAGAAATTGAAGATTTTACAGTTTGTAACACTCTTTTTATCGATATATGAGCAGCTGCAATTATAATCAAGTTAAACGCCTACTATGAGGTTTATATGAAAAAACTACTTATGCAGATCAGCGGAACACTGTTTATTTTACTCGGATTATTGTTTGCTGTGGTGCCAGGGCCATCGTTAATATTTTTTATTGCAGGCTTATTCTGCTTTTCTATGTATTACCCTAAAGCAAGAGGGTATTTAACTTGGTGTCAAAAAGCACTGACTCGCTCATGTGCCTATTTAGATAAAAAATTAGCAAAAAATTAATTTTTAATCATAAAAAATGCCAGCAGTTGCTGGCATTTTTTAACGAGGTAACTTACTTAGCAAGTTTGTCTGCTAAGTATAACCATGTTTCTAGTACTGTATCTGGGTTTAGCGAAACAGAGTCAATGCCCTGCTCTACTAACCATGCTGCAAAGTCTTCATGATCTGAAGGACCTTGACCACAAATACCTACATATTTACCTTTTTCTTTGGCTGTTTTAATAGCCATAGAAAGTAGCTTTTTGATTGCAGGGTCACGCTCATCAAATAGGTGAGCAATTAAACCTGAGTCGCGATCAAGACCAAGCGTTAACTGAGTTAAATCGTTAGAACCGATAGAGAAACCATCGAAGTATTCTAAGAATTCTTCAGCCATTAATGCATTTGACGGAAGCTCACACATCATAATTACTTTAAGACCATTTTCGCCACGTTTAAGGCCATGTTCTTCAAGTAATTCAATAACGCGTTTACCTTCTTCAAGGGTACGTACGAATGGGATCATGATTTCGATGTTGGTCATATCCATGGTATTTCTAACACGTTTTATAGCTTCACACTCAAGGGCAAAACAATCACGGAAGTCTTCAGAGATATAACGTGCAGCGCCACGGAAACCAATCATTGGGTTTTCTTCTTCTGGCTCGTATTGCTGGCCGCCCACTAAGTTAGCATATTCGTTTGATTTAAAATCAGACATACGAACAATTACACGCTCTGGTGCAAACGCACAACCTAGGGTAGAAATACCTTCAACCAGTTTTCCAATATAGAATTCAACAGGTGATTCGTAACCGGCAATCATGTCTGTGATTTCTGCTTTTAATGCATCTGTTTGTGCATCAAAATTTAATAACGCTTTAGGGTGAACACCAATCATACGGTTGATGATAAACTCAACGCGCGCAAGGCCAACACCTGAATGTGGTAAACGTGCAAAATCGAATGCGCGATCCGGGTTACCTACGTTCATCATTACTTTCATTGGAAGTTCAGGCATTTCGTCAACACGTGAAGTAAGTACTTCAAAGTCTAAAATACCTTCATAGATGAAACCAGTATCGCCTTCGGCACATGATACAGTAACTTCTTGACCTGCTGTAATTAAATCTGTTGCATTACCACAACCAACAACGGCTGGAATACCTAACTCACGTGCAATAATTGCAGCATGACATGTACGACCACCACGATTTGTAACAATCGCAGCCGCGCGTTTCATGATAGGTTCCCAATCTGGGTCGGTCATGTCGGTAACTAAAATGTCACCTACTTGTACTTGGTCCATCTCTTTGATTGAATCAAGTACACGCACTACACCACTACCAATTTTATGACCAATTGCACGGCCTTCAACAACAACATTGCTGCTGCCATTAAGTTGGAAGCGTTCCATTACGTTAGTGTCTTCGTTTGAACGAACTGTTTCTGGACGCGCCTGAACTATATATAGTTTGCCATCGTTACCATCTTTTGCCCATTCGATGTCCATTGGACGACCGTAATGTTTTTCAATGATTACAGCTTGTTTGGCAAGGTTTTGCACTTCTTCATCTGTAATCGAGAATTTGTTTGAAAGCGCTGGATCTACGTCAACAATTTCTACTTGTTTGCCGTGAGCTTTGTCTTGTGAGTAAATCATTTGAATGGCTTTAGAGCCAATATTACGACGAACTACAGCTGGCTTGTTTTTAAGTAGCGTTGGTTTATGAACATAAAATTCATCTGGGTTAACCGCACCCTGTACAACCATTTCACCCAAACCATAACTTGATGTGATAAATACAACATCTTCAAAACCAGATTCAGTATCAATACTGAACATAACACCTGATGCTGATTTATCAGAGCGTACCATGCGTTGAATACCCGCTGATAACGCTACACCACGGTGATCGTAGCCTTGGTGAACACGATAAGAAATAGCGCGGTCGTTAAATAACGAAGCGAATACGTGTTTGATGGCTGTCATTACAGAATCTATACCAACAACGTTTAAAAACGTTTCTTGTTGGCCTGCAAAAGAGGCATCTGGCATATCTTCAGCGGTTGCTGATGAACGAACAGCGAATGAAACATCTGCAGTTGTGTCGCCATGTAGCTGGCTGTATGCGTCGCGGATTGCTTTGTCTAGACTAGGTTGGAATGGGGTATCGATAATCCACTGGCGGATATCGGCGCCGACTTTGGCGAGTGTGTTTACATCATCAACATCGAGTGTATCTAAAATGTCATGAATTTTTGCGTTGAGTCCTGATTGTTCTAAAAACTCGTTAAAAGCGTCTGAGGTAGTAGCAAAACCACCTGGGACTTGCACACCTGCGTTAGCTAAGTTTGAAATCATTTCACCAAGTGAGGCATTTTTACCGCCAACTCGAGGAACATCTTGCATACCAAGCTCTTGATACCAGAGAACGTATTCTTGCACGGATCTTTCTCCAAAAAACAAATTGTAGTAGTAACTGTGAGAGTTAAGAAAGAAAACCTTTTATAAAGGTCGCCACCATTCTACACTGGCAAACGTCCCCACGTAAACCGTGATACACTGATTTTAAAATTAAATGTAATAAAAAAGAGGCTTTATGAGAACTGCGTTTTATATTTCAGATGGCACAGCAATCACATCTGAAGTGTTTGGTCATGCGACTTTATCTTTATTCCCTGTCGAATTTAATCATAAAACAATCCCTTTTGTAGAAACTGAAGAAAAAGCGCATGAAATAAAAGCGCTTATTAACGCTACGTCATCTAAGCAAGGTGAAAAGCCTTTGGTGTTTTTTACTTTTGTGAATCATAAATTGTCTGAGATTATTCGCTCAGCGGATGCAGTTTCATACGATTTTTTAAGTACCTATAGCGAAAAAATTGAAAAAGAATTAAATGTGGCGCCAGTACCAAAAGTACACAGAACACACTCTATTCATGAAAAAAGTTATGATTTTAGAATTGATGCCGTTAATTACGCGTTGATGAATGATGATGGTGGCAACATTAAAAACTTTGCGGAGGCTGATATTATTTTAGTTGGCGTTAGTCGAAGTGGTAAAACACCCACCAGTCTTTATTTAGCGTTGCAGTATGGCATTAAAGCAGCCAATTACCCGATAACCGAAGACGACTTAGAAAGCGAAGGTTTACCAAAATGCTTAGTGCCTTATAAGCATAAACTGTTTGGCTTAACTATTGATCCAGAGCGTTTGGCTGCAATAAGAGACAGACGCATGGCAAATTCAAAATACGCATCAATCAGGCAGTGTCGTATTGAAGTGCGCGAAGTTGAAATGCTGTATAAAAAACATAAAATTGCCCATTTAAATTCTACTCATCATTCTGTTGAAGAAATTTCAGCAAAAATCATTTCTGATACAGGCCTTGAGCGTCGTAAGTACTAACAAACTAATGTGTGATTTAAGCGCGTAATTACAGTTAATACACAAAAAAGCCGCTAAATAAAAGCGGCTTTTGGTATTTATGAACGGGTATTATTTACGCGCATCTTTTAGTAAATCAGCTACTAAAAATCCAAGCTCTAATACTTGATCAGCATTTAAGCGTGGGTCACATTGTGTTTTGTAGCGCTGAGCAAGGTCATCGTCAGATAAACCGTATGCACCGCCAGTACACTCTGTTACATGTTGGCCGGTCATTTCTAAATGAACACCGCCTGCGTAAGAACCCTCTGCTTTATGAACAGCAAAGAATTGGCTAATTTCGCGCATGATATTATCAAAGCTACGCGTTTTGTAACCTGAGCTGGCTTTTTCAGTATTGCCATGCATTGGATCTGAGCTCCAAATTACTTTGCGACCTTCTTGCTGTACTTTACGCACCAGCGCAGGTAACTTCTCTGGTAATACATCCGCACCCATGCGCGTGATAAGTGTTAATCGGCCTGGGATATTATCCGGGTTAAGCGCATCGATTAAACGGATAAGCTCGTCTGGATCCATACCTGGTCCAACTTTAACGCCAATTGGGTTTTTAATACCTTTAAAAAATTCAATATGAGCATGGTCTAGCTGGCGAGTACGTTCACCAATCCAAACAAAGTGTGCTGAACAATCGTACCAGTCACCTGATAAATGGTCTCTACGTGTTAATGCTTCTTCGTAGCCTAGTAATAACGCTTCGTGTGACGTGTATAAATCAGTTTCTTTTAAGCTTGGCGCTATAGTTGAATTAATACCACACACTTCCATAAATTCTAACGCGTCTTGAATTTTGTCTGCAAGTTGTTGGTATTTTGCTTTTTGTGGATTAGCAGCAACAAAGCCCATGTTCCAACGGTTAACTTGATGTAAGTCGGCAAGTCCACCTTGTGCAAAAGCGCGTAGCAAATTTAGCGTTGCCGCACTGTGATGATATGCAGTCATTAAACGTTGAGGGTCTGGAATACGTGCTTCTTCAGTAAACTCAAAGTTATTTACTATATCACCACGGTAAGATGGCAACGAAACGCCGTCTATTGTTTCTAAGTCGGCTGAACGTGGCTTAGCGTATTGACCTGCCATACGTGCAATTTTAACAACCGGGCACTTTCCACCATAGGTTAATACTACAGCCATTTGTAAGATGGTTTTAAATGTATCGCGAATATTAGCTGCATTAAAGTCGCTAAACGATTCTGCACAATCTCCACCTTGAAGTAAAAAGGCACGGCCTTCGCATACGTCTTCAAGTTGTTTAAATAAACTTCTTGTTTCTTCGGCAAATACTAAAGGCGGTGCACTTTTCAACTGGCTTTCTACCGACTTTAATACGTCTTGATCTGGGTACTGTGGTTGCTGCAGTATTGGAAGTTCTCTCCAGCTATTTGGGTTCCACGATTGCATGTTCATTCCTCATTCCTATTACCTGATGTAATGAAATTAACGTATGCAGTGTGCTTTGTTCAAGGACTAAATACACTATTTACTAATTATTTAGTTATTAGTTAAATTTTAATAAGATTTAAGAGCCTATTTTGAGTTACTTTTGATGAGCAAGTTTATAAAGCAAAAATAAATAAACATTTAAAAACAATAATCTAAGTAGGTAGAGTGTGCATTATAATGGCTTGAGTAGAAGCTTAACAGCTAAGCGATGGTGATACAGATAGCAGTAGGAACACATCATACTTAATTTGCACTTATGTAATCTTAACTTTACGGGTGGTTTTAAAAAAGAATGCTACTCAATTATGCGCTTTTAAATATTTATGCTAGCGCTTCATACAAAGCTCAGTACCTTAACTCGCCCCTTCTATTATTTCCTTTAAAGTATGTGAAGCAAAAGTACTTAAAAAACCAATAAAGAACACATCATACTTGATTTAACTTGTTGTAAATCTTAGCTATAGCATGTTATTTAAAAAAATAACTATCAAAAGAAAAAATTGTTTGCGAAAATAGTAGACAAGTAAGATGTGTTCTAGGTAGGTAGCTAATGGTTACAAAGGTACAAATAAGAAGTCAGTTTGATTTACTTAATGAATTAACACTTAGCTTAATTGATGAGCTTAAAGAGGTTGGCTTTGCTAAAGCAGAGTATTTTCAATTACCTGAGATTAGTAGTACTGAAGAAAATATAATCCCTGAGTCTATAAGCGTTTCAAAAATAACAGGGGAATTGGCACATAAGGCAATTTTAAATGCTTTCTCAGATATGTATAAAAAGCCAGGGCTAAGCAGCCGAGTATTAAAGCGACACCCTGGTTTGCTAGTAATAAAAGAGGCGAATAAACAAGCCATTATTGATCGCATAGCACAGGTAAATAGTGCAAAAGCAGCTTTTAAAAATTGTATTTTAGCAATAGATAATAACGACGCGCGATTTGAAGCGGTGCATAATGCAATACCAAATTTAATAACGCTTGCGGCGTATCGTAAAATTCATAGTGAAATTGAATCTCCTTTTTCTGTTCGCTTTACTTGGATGCATAAACACGCAACCAAAACACTTACAAAAAAAAAGGCGCTTGAAATGTTAGAAAAATCGGCAGGCTATAAAAACCCGCGAATGATTGATCAGCAAAAATGGCAGTCACTGGTTGCACAAGAACAGGTTCGAGTAGCCAGTTTGGGTGAAAAAGAAAAATTGCGAATTAGGCGCCCTACTCGAGTTAGTCCTCAAGTTAATGTGAGGTACACTGCACAAAATCGCTATCATGTTAGTGCTGCTTTACCTTTTATACTAATTAACCCACAGCCCGACGTAAAATTTGGCGAACTACCGAGTTACCAAAAACCCTTATCGCATCCCCGAAAACGCGAATATGATTTTCTAGTGGACCGATTATATTTAGAACAAGTAACTAAATAAATTATGTTAAAAAGGCCACATTATGTGGCCTTTAAAATATTTGTTGGTAAAAATAAATAGAATTACTTTTCTACAATTTCTTCCAGCTTATCTTCATCAATCAATACCGCATTTTCAACAATGCGTTTACCGCCTTGTATTTCAATACGCTTATTGTGTTTATTTAATGCCAATATCTCATCACAAAATTGATCAGACGGATGCATTTCATAAGTGTAATCGACTATGTTGCCGGTTTTATCATCTTTAACATTGGTAATGCTGTATTCAGATATTGCTCCTTTTTCAATTAAATCTTTCATCGTGGTTGTCATATCACGACGCAGTGCTTTTAATTTATTTTCGGTAATATCATCCGTTGAGTAAATAGAGCCATATTTTTCCATAATAGAAAGTAATCTAAAATGGTAGGTTTTTCCTGGTGCTGCATAACGCCATAAATGATATAAACGTAGCATCATCCAACGCGATAATCCGCGTTTTAATTCTTGTGCACTGTTAAAGTAATAACCTTTGTATTCAAGGTTATCAATCATGTTGTGTACAAATGCATTTAAACACGCAACACATTTTACGTTTCCGCCTTGGCCTTTCTTACCACTAAAGTGCAAAGACGATAAAAAGTTCATATTAGACTCGTAAAACGAATCATCAATATCAGAATTTTTAGTATCCGTTGCAGAATATTTAAAAGAAAGTTTAGAACCTTGCAATGCTTCAAGCGACTCTTTAATTTGCGGATATGGCATAGATTGGCCAACCGCTTTAAGCTCTTGTGCTAATTCGTTCATAGAAAACACAACGGCATATTGAATACCGGACTTAAAATTAATTTTTACAATTTTACCTTTTGAAGCTAGGCGAATTAATGCGCGCTCTACTTTTTCTTCTCTATCTGATGGCCACACTAAATATTCTACATCTTCGCCATCTTTACGAGTACTGACCACAGCCGGTGTTATTTTTATTTCGCCATCATATAAAATACCATCTACTTTTTCAGATATCTTACGCGTAATGATGGTTTTTTTAGGGGCTTCTTCAAGTGGCAGTTTTTTGTGGCCTGAGCGAACAAAACGTCCCCACAGATCATAATGGTTAAATGTGTTAGAGTAAGCGCGTAACCCATGGGCTGCATTTTCTATCGAAATTCGCACATCTTTATTATCTGTAAATAGTGCTAGGCTTTCGTTATCGATCGCACTTTCCACCCCGTGAATTTGGCCCCTAAGTGTATCGGGCAAGTTATCTACCGAGATGTTGACCTTTCGGCTCATGGTTTTTATTTCCGTTTTTATTGTGACAGCTAATAACAACACATAAAGCCACAAAAGTTAAATGTTTAAGTTAGTATAAAAGTGATCTGACTTCAAATAAAATGCTCAGATCAGTATTTTACTAAGGAAAAATTAAGACAAGCGTTTTCAGATCACATTTTTACTAACTGAGTGTTGATAAGCCAAATTTTTACTAACTAAATAATAATTTTGTCCATTACAAAGTGTTTTTTTTTATATTTTACACGACAAATTATATAAAAATCTTAACCCCCTGTGGATAAGCTTAGTTCGAGTTAGCATAGATCTGATCTGTACTTACTACAGATCAGATCTATACTAATTAAACCATGCATTATCACTATTGCTTAGTGCATAACTTTATAATTTACTTAGTAAAAATATGATCTACAGGTAGGTATTTGTGAGTAACTCAGTGCTTAACCTGTGCGTAACTTAGATTGTAAATATTCGCTTAGTAAAAAGCTGATCTGCAAGTAGATAAGGATCTGATCTTAACCACGTACAATGCTGATCCACTATTTTTAATATTATTTATATAAATCATTACGTTATATATGTATTTTACACCCTTAGCCTTTAATACCTTATATATTTAACCATACTTAAACTTCTTTATTTATACTAAGCAATCTTAAAGGTGTAAAAATTATTTTATATGTCATGTATTTAAAAGGCATGTCGCCTTAAATAGTTGTTTACAGCTAATTGAATGGACATTATACTAAACACCTAACTTTGAGGAATAAAGTATGTCTATCAATAAAAACGCGCTAGATACTTATCGACTTTTGAAAGCAACCGCAGAAGTTGCTGAAAAATCACTAGAAGGACGTATCCAACATTATCGCGCCCATCTTAAATCTGAAGAAAAAGAATTAAGAACTTACACCCAAAAAGCAGCAGCTGATTTACTTGGCTGTAATAATCGTACCTTAAAAAGACGCCATGACAATGGTGACTTTGACGATTTAAATATAAAACGCGGTGCAAATGGCCACTATGCCTACACCTTAGTTAATATTTTTGCTATGGCTGATATTATGGACATACAGCCTGATCACCGCGCATCAACAGACAAACTCCAAGTTATTGTTATTAATTCATTAAAAGGTGGTTGTGGTAAAACAACAAGCATGGTTAACATTGCTGCTGCACTCGCTACCACTAACATTAAACGTTACCGTATCGGTATAATTGATTTAGATCCTCAAGGGTCATCATCAAGCTTTTTCCCATCTTCAGAGCCCGATCCAATTACCGTTGGTGATTTGATGCGTGATTGCATTGACCTTGATGAAGGTGAAACATGGCCTGAATTTGTGTCTAACTCTTTTTTACCAACACATATTCCTAATATTCGTGTTTTACCATCAGGTATGGATGACTTTTATTTTGAGCACGAAACAGCAACATTACTCAAAGACACCTCCAATTATGAGCAAACACGCCATTACCACAAACTATTAGAACGAGTAATAAATCCGGTAAAAGATGAGTTTGACATTCTTTTAATTGATACAGCGCCAACGCTTAACTTTATGTTTTACAATGCATTAATGGCTTCAACGGCGATGCTAATTCCGGTTCACCCTGAAGCGGTAGACTTTGATGCAAATAATAAATATTTAAAACGCTTAGGTGAGATTTATCATACCGTTGCCGCTCTTGGCCATGATGGTTGGGATTTCATGCAATTTTTAGTTACTAATTATGTGAAAGGCAATCACTCACAACGTGACATAGTTAAAGATGTTCGTAGTGCTTTTGGCCGCCAAGTAATGAGCTATCCTATTAATCATAGTTCAGCAATTACCGCCAGTTCATCGTCGTTTAATACTATTTTTGACCAAAAAGCATCTGACAGCTTAGCAAGTAGAGAGTCATTAATGCGCGCACAAGAAAATATCAAAGATGTAGTTGATGAACTCGAAATGCTAATTCGTTCTAATTGGCAATCCACTCAATCTAAATTAAATACGCCTAAGTAAGGATGTTGACTAAAAATGGCTAAAAAACGTAAAAATGACACCCGCTTAGATCCCTTTGCAACCGCTGTTGGCAGTAGCAGCTTAGATGCCCTTTTAGAGCAAGCCAATGCAGGCGATGTTATTCGTATGCCTGCTCCTAGTGATCCTAATCGGGAAATTACGCTTGTTTGTAAAGTGATAGCACATAACGAGATTGAAAACTCAACTCAGGTTTATGGTAAAAATCGTCGCGTACAAGCGCTTTTAAACGAAAAGTCAGTCGCAGATATTCTTCCTGCTATTAAAGAAGATGGCCGTAATCAGCACCCTGCTCTATTGTGGGAGCAAGGTGATATGAGCCTTGTATTAGCTGGCTCTAGACGTCGTAAAGCCTGTATTTTAGGTGGCGCAGACTACCTCGTATTGAGTTCTAGTGACTTTAGCGAGCAAGATGCCAAAGTACTTGCGGTTTCATCAGATCAATACATTGCCCCTAGTCTTTGGGAGTTGGGTCAAGCGTATCAGCAAACTAGAAACGATCTTATTCAACAAGGCAAAAAAGGCTCGTACCGTGAAATTGCTGTTATTGAAGGGGTATCGCATACAGCGATTGCTGATGCGATAAAAGCGTATGAGCAAATATCTGCAGATGTTATAGCCCTTTACCCAACAGCTAATCATGTTGGTAGAGAAGTTGCTAAAAAGCTGATTAACGCAAAGGAGCGCGATGAGGAAGCATTTAATGAGTTAGTTGTTGCACTTGCCAGCAATGATGAAATTAACGCCTTAGAAGCCGACGACAAGCGCGCTATGCTAATTACTAAATACCTAACTGCAGAGCCTAAAACAGCATCAAAACGTGAAGCGGTTTTAGAAAATGACTTTATTAGTGTGCAACGCAACCTTAAAAGTGGTGACGTTTCAATTAAAATAAATAATAAAGTGATGACAGACAAGCGCTTAGAGCAACTTACTAAGTTATTAAGTGCCTTTAATTAGTTAGTAATATCGTGATCTGTAAAAGGGGTTGGGTTAGTTAAAACATGATCTAAACCTCTTTCTTAGTTGGTAAAAATCTGATCTTTAGTGGCATAAAAAGGCTAAAAACATGGCTTAAACCATCAAGGATCATATTTTTACTAACTAAACACCTCCTTTTAATGCCATTTTTCATCTTGTTAGTAAAAACCTGATCTAAGCCGAACTAAATCTCCTTTTAAAATTAATTAATTGTTTTTCTTTTGTAATTTAAACGTACTTTTTTAGTGAGAAAAATTAAACAATGATCGCCAATTCGCTATAAACCAATTTTTTACTAACCAATCAGATCCAACCAGTTTATTTTAAAAATAATATTGCTTTAGCTCAGCGCTGATAAGGCATATACTGGAAAAATTGTTTTTAAATTTTAATACTTTGAGTGACATGTCTGCTAACTTATCAAAAAATGATTTAATGGCTATTTTTGAAGAAATTAAAAATGAGCAGGCTACCCAGTTTCCTCTTTCTGAGCGATTCATAAAAAAATTGTTTAAACCCGCGGTGTTAGCAAAAGGTAAGTCGTATTATAAAAACGGCCAAATAAGTTGGTTAGAACATAATGCTGATTTTTCTGTGGTTGATTCTACTGTGCAAGGCGATAAGGGCATTGCGTTTAACCAACGAATTGAGATCAGTAAATTACCAACTGGCTATTCAGTCGACACACACTGTACTTGTAATGTTAAAACTAAATGCCGCCATTTGGCTGCAATTTTGTTAAAACTTAAAATTGAACACTCAGGTGAATACGGCGAAGACTATTTTATTAATGACTGGTTTAGCGAACTTAGCTCGCTTAAAAACACCGATCAAGCTCATCCATCACAAGTGTTACTGTTTGTATTAGATATTGAAAACGATAAAGTATTTTTAACGCCTAAAATTGCCAACTACGATAAAAATAATAATTATGCACTTGGGCGAAATTTAACTGAGCAACAGCTTAATAGTTTTGTAACCCCTAGCGACCTGTTAGAAAGTGATTTTAGATTATATAGCTGGATCCGCTCGCAAAATGCGGTCGGTAATATTGAACTCAAAGGTCAATGGGGCTTTAACGCGCTGCAGCAATTACTAGCTACAGAACGATTATTTTTACAGCGTTCGCGAGTACCTATTAAAGCGCAACCTGGCTTACCCCTAAATTTTGTTTGGGAAAAACAAAAAGAAGTCACCCAGTTAAAAATTCATCTTGATCAAATTCCTAATTGGGCATTAATTAAAACTACGCCGCCCATCTACTTAGATTTAGATAAATATAAGCTAGGCCGCATTCGCACGCCACTAAGTGCTGACGAAATTGCTCATTTACAAACAATACCTGCACTTCACGATACAAACTTTGATCGAATTTATAAGCAGCTTGCTGATAATTTTGGTGCCGGTGTTATTCCCCATCCTACTAATGCACCAAGCATGCCTGTTAAGTCGTTGAGTAATGCCGTACTTAAGGTCAGCATGTCGGGCTCAGTAATGGCTATTTCGTTATCGTTTAAGTATAAAAATAAAAACTACTTAGCAGGTACAGCGCCTGCAAAACTAATAAACAGTGCATTTGAAAACACCGTTACCAACGAGCTGGTCAACTTAGGCTTTGATTTTTGTAAAGGGGGTTTACACAGCGAGTTTATTTTTAGTCAGGAATCAGCTATTCACTTACACTGGTTAGCGCATGAGGTGTTACCAAGCTTTAAGCAACGTGGCTGGCAAGTATCAATGAGCAAAATAAATATTGCCGATACTAAAAACCAAATTTCCTTGCATGTAAACAGAGCTGCAGGGCATCAAATGCATTGCAAAGTTGTGCTTAACGATACCAAAGTGGCCACTTTATTTAATGTAAATAATAAACTGTTTGAATCGTTAAATCGTCAAAGCGAATTGTTTTATTACTATCCCGTTGGCCGTCAATTTGGAGTTATAGATAAGGCTGCGTTTAATTTATTAATTGAGTTTAAATTGCGATTTGAGTTTATTAAAACGCGCGACGAATTTAATATTCCACTTTCATACTTACCTGAGTTAGTTAAGCACACAGCCATTAATGTTGAGCTACATGATCCGTCATTAGAGCGCTACCTTGATGAGCTAAGTAATGACGCGCTGTTATCGCCCAATATCGCCATTCATGGCTTACACGATTCTGTGGTTCTTAGAGAATACCAACAAGAAGGCGTAGCTTGGCTTAACTTTTTAAAGCGTAATCAGCTAGGTGGTATTTTAGCGGACGATATGGGCTTGGGTAAAACTTTGCAGGTGATTGCTTATTTAGCCAGTTCTTATAATACTCCGCAGGCTGGCCCTACGCTTATTGTTTGCCCAACAAGCTTAGTGAGTAATTGGCAAAACGAAATTAACAAGTTTGCTAAAAACTTAAAAGTGACCACTATTTTTGGTGCACACCGTAATGATGCGTTGAAACACTTGGCACAAGCACAGTGTATATTAACCACCTATCCGTTATTAAAACGTGACATTGCTTATTATTCGCCACTGTATTTTGAAAACATTATTCTTGATGAAGCGCAGTATATTAAAAATGATACGGCACAGGTATCGCGGTTAGTTAAACGTTTGAATGCCGATTTTAAGCTTTGTTTAAGTGGCACCCCAATTGAAAACAATTTATTTGAATTAAAGTCATTGCTCGACTTTGCAATGCCCTCGCTATTAGGTTCACAGGCGCACTTTAAGCAGCATTTTCAAGGCCCTATTGAACGCGAAAGCAACATTGAACGTGCAGAGCAACTAAAAGCGTTAATTATGCCGTTTATTTTGCGCCGTACTAAAGCCCAAGTGGCTCAAGAGCTACCGCAAAAAACCGAACTTATAAAAGAGTTTGAGTTTGAACCTAAACAAAAAGACATGTACCAAGGTATAACTCGTGCGCTTGAAGAAAAGCTCATTGATTTATTTGCTGAGCAAGGCGTGCAAAAAAGTAAACTCGCCTTTCTAGAGGCACTATTAAAACTTCGCCAAATTTGTTGTCATCCTAAACTTATTGAGCCAGAAACCGACGCTGCTAGTGCTAAATTAGAATGGTTATCGAGCCACTTACCTTTAATGCTTAGCCTTGGCCGAAAAGTGATTATATTTAGCCAGTTTACCTCTGCCCTTGATTTAATTGCCGAGCGTTTAAATGAGCTAAATATTAATTTTAGTATGCTAACTGGGCAAACGCGTCATCGCGATAAAGTAATAGACGAATTCACCAGTGGTAACACTTCCGTGTTTTTAATTAGCTTAAAAGCCGGTGGTACAGGGCTTAATTTAACCCAAGCCGACACCGTTATTCATTTTGATCCATGGTGGAACCCAGCCGTTGAAAAACAAGCCACCGATCGTGCTTATCGAATTGGGCAAACAAACCCAGTGTTTGTTTATAAACTAATTATGGCTAACTCTATTGAACAAAAAGTATTTCAAATGCAGCAAGATAAGCAAGCGCTTGTAGATGCATTATTTACCGAAAAATCAATGAGTTTTACCCAGTTTGACGAACAACAAATGCTGTCTTTAATTAAAAGCTAAAATAATTTTAAAAAATCATGACGAGTTTTTGAACTTATTTAAATTGTAGGCGTCTATTAATATGCTTGGTTAAATTGCAGTTTCTCCAAGCTTTCATGTTGATATCCCATATAGTAGTTACTAGACATAGTAATGATTAAGCCAGCCAGTAATGCGCTGGCTTTTTTTTGCTTTTAAAAATATTTATTTTTTTATTTAATTTATTTTGAACTAATCACAAATGGCTGGGTCTATTATTATGCTTGTAGTTGATGTGTTGTTATACAAGTTTCATGTTGATTTCCCTGTTTGATTACTAATTTAGTAATATTGAGCCAGCTTTATTAGCTGGCTTTTTTATGCCTCAAATTCAACTTTTTTAAAATTATTTTGAACTAATTTAAACACCGCGCGTCTACTATTATGCTTGTAGTTGATATGTTGTTTTACAAGTTTCATGTTGATTTCCCTGTTTGATTACTAATTTAGTAATATTGAGCCAGCTTTACTAGCTGGCTTTTTTTATGCGCTTAATTTAGTGTTTTACCCTACTGCTAAAGAGCGTAATTCGTTATGATGGCATGTCACTAAATTTTAAAAGTTTATTCTATGTTTACTTCGTTTTTATCCCATTTAGATTGGTTAAGTGTTGGTACTGGCGCTATAGCCGGTATGGCTATTTTCAGCGTTGTATCAGTCCAGTTAAGCAAAAAAATAAAGCGCCAAGTGAGTGAGCAGCAACAACAGTTATTGTTATTACAAAGCCAGTATGAGCATACGCAAAATCAATATGCCTCTTTAGTGGAAGAGCACGACTTATTAGGGCTTACTCATCAAGAGCAACGTGATCAGGCGCAACATTTTAAAACGCGATTAACTGAACAAGAAAAGCAAAGCCAACTTTATAATCAATATTGGCGTAAAGCCGAAGCCGAGCTAACCGCCCTGCGCGAGCAATACAATCTGCGCGATGTCGAGCTTAATAATATACGCACTACCCTTGAGCAAAAGCAGCAACATTTTAGCGAGCAACTCGCCCATATAGAGCAAAGTAAAGAAACGCTTAAAAAAGAATTCGAAAATTTAGCCAATCAAATCTTAGAAGAAAAATCGCAAAAATTTAAAACCCTCAATCAAGAAAGCATAGAGCAGTTACTCAAGCCGGTTCAAGGTGAGCTAAAAGGCTTTAGAGATAAAATGGAATCTATTCACGTTGAAGATTTAAAACAACGTGCAGCACTTAAAACCGAGCTATTACATTTACAAGCTAAAAGCCAAGCCATTACCGAGCAGGCTGACAAGCTAAGCAATGCCTTACAAGGGCAAAAGAAAACCCAAGGTAATTGGGGCGAGTTAATGCTTGAAAACGTGCTTGATAGCGCAGGACTTCGAGCTGGCACAGACTATAAACGCGAAGTGTCGTTTAATACCGAAGACGGCCGTTTGCGCCCTGATGTGGTGGTGTATTTACCTCAAGGACGCCACTTAGTGATTGATGCAAAAACATCGTTAAATGCCTATACCCGCTACGTAAATGCCGAAACAGAGCTGGAATCTCAACAAGCGATTAAAGAGCATGTAAATGCCGTAACTTCCCGTATAAATGAGTTGGCCAGTAAATCGTATGACCGTTTACCAGGGATAAACTCGCCTGAGGTTGTTATTATGTTTGTACCGATTGAATCTGCGTTTGTAGAAGCACTTAAATACCAAAGCGACATTTACCAGCAAGCAATCGAAAAAAACATTTTGGTTGCTACTCCTACTACCCTGCTAACCAGTTTAAATATTGTTAAGCAGTTATGGCGCTTTGAAGAGCAAACTAAATATTCAAAAGAGCTGGCTAATCGTGCTGAGCGTTTTTACAGTAAGCTCAACGGCTTTTTAACCAGTATGGAAGGGGTGGGTAAACAGCTCGATAAAGCCAAAGAAACCTACGATAAAGCATTTTCTCAGTTATACCGTGGTAAAGGTAACTTAATTAAACAAGCCTCAGAATTTAAAGAGCTGGGTGTATCGGTGCAAAAAGAGTTACCTCAAGAAAGCGTTGAACGCGCTCACTTAGAGCTTGATGAATAAACACCACATATAATATTTGCGCACTAAGGTTGTGCGTTTATGTGGCTAGTTATTTACTAACTGCGCAGGCACTATAATAATATCTGTCCTTTAGGATTAACCACATGCAACGCCCAACCGTTTTTTTCATTTCACATGGTGGCGGCCCAATGCCATTACTAGGTGATGCCAACCATGCAGAAATGCGAGCCTGCTTAGAACAGGTTGCCGCTAAAATCCCAAAGCCTTCTGCTATTTTAATGGTCAGCGCGCATTGGGAAGCTCAACCAATTAGTATAACGGCGCACTCTTCACCGCCGCTTATTTATGATTACTATGGTTTTCCTGAGCAGGCGTACCAATTAACTTACCCTTGTACTGGCCAGCCGCAACTTGCTAATTTAGTACAACAAGCGCTCGCAACACATAGTATTGACTCAAAACTCGATCCACAGCGTGGTTTTGATCACGGTATGTTTGTACCGTTAAAAATTATGTATCCAGAGGCCGATATTCCCTGTGTGCAAATATCCTTGCACCCAAGCCTTGATCCGCTGTTGCATGTTGAAATTGGTAAAGCGTTGCAAAGTATTGATTACGATAACTTATTAATTATAGGCTCAGGCTTTACCTTCCATAATATGCGCGCTTTTGGTGTTACTCAGTCAAACGATGTTAACCAGCAAAATCAGGCATTTGAAAATTGGTTGGTAAGCACAATCGCAGATCAAACATTAACCGAGCAACAGCGTGAACAGCAATTATTAGCATGGCAGCAAGCTCCAGCTGCACGCTTTAATCACCCTAGAGAAGAGCACTTGTTACCGCTACATGTATGCTATGGCGTTGCTATGTGTGCAAGCACTGAGGTATTTGAATTAAATATTGCCAATAAACGAGCCAGTATGTATTTGTGGCAATAATAAAAAACACGCCAGACTTTGCTAGGCGTATTTTTTGGCTCTACTGTATTTATTACAGTGGTTAAGCGTAAGCAATTACCATTTCATTTCGCCTTTATGAACTTTAGCGCCAATGCTAAGAGCCATAGGTAATACAGCCTCTGGGTATGAGTTGGTCATTTTATCTATCAGCAGCTTACTGCTATCACTACTTTGCTTAGCGTGTGCAAAATCCTTTAAATACTGGATTGAAAAATCAATATTTGCAGCATCTAATTGGGTGCCTGCTTTCATATGCCCTGGGATCACCACGTCAGGGTTGAGTGCTTTCATTTCATTAAGTTGCTTTGCCCATGCATTTTGCTCTGCCTGAGTTTGTGCGTCGGCCATCCATAAATGAACATTAGCGTATACAGCCACATTCCCTAAAATAGCTTTATTATCAGGTATCCATAAATATGGGCGATGATTATGCTCACCCTCTGTGCCACGAATTTCAATGGTATGGCCTTCTATTTTTAAGCTATTACCATTAAATACCTTAGGTACGACGGGGTTTTTTGGTGCGTTTTCCCCCATTTTTGGGGTCCAGAAAGCAAGTTTACCTTTAAGCTTTGCTGCTATTTTTTGGTGCACTGCGGGCGTAGTAATAACCTCTGCCTCAGGAAAAAACTGTTGTAACACTTCAGCGCCAAAGTAGTAATCAGGATCGGCTTGGCTAATAAAAATAGTTTTTAGTTGTTTACCAGAGTCAATTACTTTGGCGGCAATGCGCAGTGCATCTGCTTTGGTAAATCCGGTATCAATTAAAATTGCATCGGTACGGCCATAAACCAGCGTGGCATTAACATGAAAGCTATTGCTGTCAGCGTTATACACATCAAGGGTTAATGGGGTTTCGTCTGCAATAGCGATATTGCTGGCTAATAGTGTGCTTAGTAAAAGCGTGCGTAGGTTCATGGTATTCTCATCATTGGTTGCTAATGCGAGCATAATAAAGGTTTGATATGTTCAGAAAAACAACCAATAATTAGCATCATTGTTTCATAAATCGTGCAAATACTATGGATAAACTCACCGCAGCGCAGGTTTTTGTGGATGTTGCCTACTCAGGCAGTTTTACTGCCACTGCCGATCGGCTTGAAATGTCACGCCCTATGGTTACTCGTCATATTGAGTCGGCAGAAGCATGGCTCAATACGCGCTTATTGCATCGCACTACCCGTAAAGTAACGCTTACCACCGCTGGCGAGGCCTGTTTACCCGAAATAGAGCAATGGTTAGCACAGGCTAACCGTTTAGTTGAACAAACTAAAAGCCAGCAACAGTTGTCAGGTAAAATACGAGTAGCGACCAGTATGTCGTTAGGTTTTGCACAATTAGCCCCTATATTTACACGTTTTATGAAACGTCACCCTAACGTGCAAATAGACATAGATCTTGAAGACTCAACCACAGATCTAATAGAGCAACGTGTTGATTTGGCAATACGTATTGCAGCCAATCCTGATCCTTCGTTAATAGGTAAACCTATTGCCGAGTGTGAATCTATATTAGTGGCCTCAGCCAGCTACCTTGCTGATTATCCGCCAATAACGACACCACAACAGTTAAGTGCTCATCAGTGTTTAGGCTATAAAAACTTCGACCGATATATTTGGCATTTACACAACGGGGATGAGTTTCAATCAGTTGATGTTAAATGCAATTTAAGTGCAAACGAGGCCACCACATTACTTCATGCAGCCATAGCCGGTGGTGGTATTTCAGTGCAGCCTACGTATTTGGCAAACCAATATATACTTGATGGTCGCTTGCAGCGTGTATTAGCGCCATGGACATTAAACCCAATGAAAATATATGTGCTTTACCCTTCTCGTCAGCATTTATCGGCAACAGTAAGAGCACTAATCGACACGCTCAGTGAAGAATTTAAAAATCCAGCATGGTAATTAATTATAAAAGTTTGGGTTTAAACCATAGCTTTGTGCGTTAAGCATGCTGATATTGTGTAGGTTATTTTGTTACAGTAAATGTAATAAGCGCCTTAATCTATAAAGGTCAGCAGACCCAAGGAACAATAACAATGAATCTGATCAAAACATCTGGCTTGGCACTGGCCATTGTTGCGGGCTTAGGCTTGCAAGCATGTTCAAGTACCAACATAACAACCAACAACAATGCAGCGATGAGTACCGTGAATAATCCATTAAGCCTAGCGCAAATTTATAAAGATAAAGAATTTAAAACCCAGCGTAGCACTTACTTTAAGTGGCTAGACGATGGTACCGGCTACACTGTGCTTGAAGAGCGCGAAAGTGAAAAAGAAAAAGCAGACGATAACAACGTCGATGATGAAAAAGAGCACGGCGTAAAAGGCAACGACATTGTATTTTACAATGCTGACGGCACAGGCCGTAAAGTACTGGTTGAGTTTGAAAAACTGTTGCCAGAGGGCGCAGACGAGCCATTTGCAATCGAAAGCTATCAGTGGTCAAAAGACGGTAAATGGTTGATGGTATTTACCAACAGTGAGCAAGTTTGGCGCTCACGCAGTCGAGGGGATTTTTGGTTACTTAACCTTGAGACTAACCAATTACAGCAACTTGGTGGCTTGGATGTTGAGCCTACTAAGTTAATGTTTGCTAAGTTCTCGCCAGATAGTTCAAAAGTAGCCTACGTACGCGATAACAACATTTACATGCAATCGGTTGGCAGTAACGATGTAACCGCGCTCACAACCGATGGTAACGCCACCATTGTTAACGGTAATTTTGATTGGGTATACGAAGAAGAATTTACTATTGCCGATGGTTTTCGTTGGAGCCCCGACAACAAATCAATCGCCTATTGGCAGCTTGATACCAGTGACGTTAAATTTTTCACTATGATCAACAACACCGACGAGCTCTACCCTACCCTTAAAGAATTCCCTTATCCTAAAGCCGGTGAAACCAACTCTGCCGTGCGTGTTGGTGTGGTAAGCCTTAGCGACAAACAAACCCGTTGGGCTGAGCTTGAAGGCGATAACCGCGACCGTTATATTCCGCGTATTAGCTGGGCAGGCACCGGTAATGAATTAATGATTCAAGATTTAAACCGCCCACAAAACCATAACAAAGTGTGGTTGTTTGATTGGCAAAAGCAGCAACTGACCAAGATTTTAGAAGACAAAGACGATGCGTTTATAGAATGGTTTTATAAAGCAAACTGGTCAAAAGACGGTGAGTTTTTTATTTGGCATAGCGAACGCGACGGCTGGCGTCATCTTTACCGTGTATCGCGCGATGGCAAAACTATTATCGACCTAACCCCTGGTGATTACGACATTATTGATATGCTGAGCATCAATGAAGACAAAAACGTAATGTATTTTATTGCCTCGCCAAACGATTCTGGTCAGCGTTATTTATACAGCACACCGCTTGATGGCAGCAGCAAACCGGTACGGGTAACACCTGCTGAGTTTGAGGGATCAAACAGCTACTACATGTCAAAAGATGCCTCATGGGCAATGCACACTTACTCAAAATTTGGTACGCCACCGACTAAAGAGATCATTAAAGTGAGCGATCATAGTAATGTAAAAACCTTAGTTGAAAATACAAAGCTTAAACAAAAACTGGCTGAGCAAAGCTTACCAAAGCATGAGTTCTTTAAAGTAAAAGCGCAAGATGGCACCGAGCTTGACGGCTACATTATGTTCCCTGAGAACATGGATAAAAGTAAAAAATACCCAATTGTGTTTTACGTATACGGCGAACCATGGGGTTCAACCGTGCAAGACCGCTGGGAAGGTAACAGTTACTTGTATAAATCACTGTTAACGCAAAAAGGCTTTATTGTGGCATCGGTTGATAACCGCGGTACACGTGCACCAAAAGGCCGCGATTGGCGTAAATCGATTTATAAAAAAATTGGCTCAATTACCGTGCAAGACCAAGTAGACGCCCTAGATGCTATGGCTAAACGTTGGGATGTAATAGACACCCAGCGCGTTGGCGTATGGGGACACTCAGGCGGCGGTAGCTCAACCCTTAATTTATTGTTCCGCCATGGCGATAAATTTAAAGTAGGCATTGCCTCAGCACCGGTGCCAGACATTCGTTTGTACGACACCATTTATCAAGAGCGTTATGCAGGCAACCCAAACACCGATCCTGAGAGTTACGATAACACCTCGCCGATTACCTTTGCTAAAAACCTAACCGGTAAGCTATTGCTTATTCACGGCACAGGCGATGATAACGTGCATTATCAAGGCTCAGAGCGTTTAATTGACGAACTCGTTAAGCACAACAAACAGTTTGAGTTTTTCTCATACCCTAACCGTTCACACAGCTTACGCGAAGGCAAAGGCACTACCTTGCATTACCATACTATGATGGCTGACTTTTTTGAAAAGCACTTACTAACCAAGTAATCGCTTTAAAAAGTAAAATACTAAAGCCGCACACTAATTATTAGTGTGTGGCTTTTTTAATCAAAATGTAACGGGGGTTTACAGCTGGGTGTAAAGGTTTTGTTTGAAGTACAACAGCCCCCAACACTAACTATAGAAAGTCCATACTGAATGAAAAGTTATTTATCGAAACGGGCTAAAACGTTCTGTTTATGATGAACTTTCATCAATCCTCATTCCCTTGCTTTAACTCAGCTGCCCAACCATTTCTTTAACTACTAAAAACTGCACTTGTCTTAACATTCTTAATTCCGCTGCGCGTACATCCGCAGATGGCATTTTCACAACTTCTTGGTATAAGTTGCTAAATTCACTCTCTATATTATCTACAAAATAACTTAGTTGCTTTACTGCGGCAGAGTTTGGAATACCGAGCTCTTTTGCAAAAGCGATTACATCTGCTTTAGTAACATCACAAAAACGTTTTTTATCATTGATAGGAACGGATAAGGCTTCTTCTAGAGGGTTACCACCTTCTGGAACATAAATAATGGTGCTTAATAAATCATAAAACGGTGTTATTTGCGCAGATCCGTTTTCGTAATAAAAGCTAATATTTTTTAAATGCGCATCCCCATTCCCGACTAATAAATTATAAATCACCCATTGATATAACTTGATGGCGGTTGCCGCTTTAGGCCGTACGTTATTGAGTATTTTTTGGTATGTTTCAACCGTTGATGCAGAATATTTGGAGTGCCTGCTATAACTTAATAACTGGCAACTATCTATAATATGCGTGCGCTCTTGATCAGGATAACTCCCTACACGGTCAAAGCGCTCAACCAAATAGGCTGGCTCGGGTGTATAAATGAGCTGCACATTGGGTACATCTATTCCTAGCCGCTTGGCTAGTTTCATCATAAACCATTCATTGCATGTCGTTTGCCAATATTGGTCTGGCTCAGAATGATCGGGTTTAAGTATATGAGTTGAAGGTGTGCCTTCATTTCCTTCAAATAATTCATCGCCGAGCTTAATAACTAGCATTTTATGCTGCGCGCCAGCAAGTGACATACGGCTACTTTGGCGGATATTTAACGGTGCTCTGGGTAAGTTTTTAATTCGCCTAGATAGCTCGGCAAAAGGTAACGGTATTGCACTAGGGCTTGGAAAATCGACATGCTCTGGTAATAGCGTTAAAGCACCAGCAGACTCAATGCCGGATGCAGTAAGTAGAGCAAATGAATCCTCATGATCCACTTTCACTTCTTTTGCCAATAACTCACGTGCATTTTCTTCTGGCAGTAAATTATCAAAAAACTGCTGCACAGGTCGTGTAGTACCAGAATCAAGAATGATTTGCTCTTGTAATGGAATGCTGGGAGTTATTGCAAATTTATTAGCTGAGTTAAGCCAATCCTGATCGTATTTAAATGACCAAAAACCGTTACTATCTTGTAATTGACCCATGAGCTGTTTGCCGGCATAAACATCAAGTGATCTATTATTCATGCTCAGCCACCATGTTCTGGATTTGCATTAGTAATTTATTTTTAGCCTTTTCATCATGTTGAGGTATCACCACGTCTATTTTTACTTCTAAGCCTAAAGCTTCCATTAAATCAAACGCGCGGCCAATTGATAACGAACCTGTGCCATTTTCAAAATCACTTACTGTATTAATACTAATACCGGAGAAATCTCCCGCAGTTTTTTGGTCAAGCTTTTGGCTTTTTCTCACAATGCTTGCCAATTTACCTAATTGTTTTGCTGACTTTATCGTGACTTCCATTACCAATCCAAAATTCACAGTGTTTTGTGAATAATAGTTAAAAAAGTACAAAAAAGCTAATAATTCACAATATTTTGTGAATTATTAAATTAATAGGCATGAACCTAATAAATTCACAATAAACTATGAATTTAGGTAATTGAAAATTTCACTCTCTTTTTAATCTAAATGGTGCGGGGGTTTACAACTGAGGTCAAAGGTTAAAGGAACAAGGTCAAAGAATTTTAGTCATGGTAAGTTGGGTAGAGTGCAACAAAACCCAACAAGGAGATACTGCTCAATGGTAATAATTGAATCGTTTAATGTTAAACACAGCTTGGTACGAGAATAGAAATAAAAAGAGTAGCATCCATGCTACTGCAAGTGCGATATTAATAAAAAACTAAGAGCTTGGTTGCGAAGGTTGATACTTATTAACGAGAATGTGCTGCAAACTTTTTAGTGCCCGCTTTATCGCTTGCAGCATACTTCTTCCCTTTGTATTTACATTAATACTGGGTAGCCCAGGCAAAAGAATATTAATTTTGCATTGCTGCAAAGTGCCGTGGCGCTCACTCGAAAAATCATTTATTTGAATCTCAACTTTACGAATATTCAAAGCATGTTTTGCCAATTGGCTTTTTATCAACTTCAAAAGCGACATCTTTTCACTTGCGTTAATTATCTTGTTTTTAACTGTAAGTTTTAGCTTCATGCAATTACACCTTTTAATAGTAACTATGTTGCAGGCATGACTGTAATCTACTAACTTAGTGGCAAAGGAAAAAGCTGATTATTTCTTACTTTAAAACAGGTATTTTCGAATGATTACCAACATTAACTACAATCACTTATATTATTTTTGGCAAGTAAGTAAGCACGGCAGTATTGCAGCGGCGAGTAAAATACTTAATTTAACGCCGCAAACGGTCAGCTCGCAAATTACTAACTTAGAGCAACGACTAGGAAAACCACTGTTTATTCGCCAAGGGCGAGGCCTACAGTTAACGGAGTTTGGCCATGTAACTCAGCAGTACACCAATGATATGTTTGCTATTGCTCACGAATGGCTAGAAACCACGCAAGGTGATACCACGCACTATTCACGAACGTTAAAGGTCGGTATTTCAGACGTGTTGCCTAAATCACTGGTGTCGAAGTGGCTAGCGCCTTTAATTAATAACGACCGTATTACCAACTTACACTGTATTGACGGCCAACAAGATGAACTGCTGGCACAAATGGCGATTCATAAGATCGATTTAGTGTTAGCTGATAAACCACTCGATACTACCTTGTCATTTAAGGCGTTTTGTCATGAAATAGGCAAAAGCCAAATCGCTCTTTTTGGTAACGAAACATGGCATTCGCAGTTACATAAGCAGTTTCCGCAGTCTTTAAACAACAAGCCTTTAGTGCTCCCCGCAAAAGAAAGCCCCGTCGCGCGTGCTATTTATTATTGGCTACAAGAGCAAGAGATTGAAATGACAATAGCAGGCCATGTTGACGACAGCGCATTAATGAAGTCGTTAGGTGAGCAAGGGTTTGGGATATTCCCTGCGCCTATTTTGGTAAGAGCTGAAGTGGAGCGCCATTACGGCGTAAATTACATTGGTACAATTGATAATGTTTATCAGCATTATTATGCGTTTACGCCCGACAGGCTCATTAAAGACAGTATTTATGATGAATTTATAAAGCACGCGCAAATGACGTAGATTTTAGTTAATCGCTTTAAGATTGACGGGCGTCGGGGTGCGGGTTACGGATCTAAAACCTTACACCTCTCATACCTCAAATAAATATATTAAAAATATCAACAAGGCGATAAAGAATATCGGCGTGAGCAAATAAAATATGATATTAGCTACAATTTTATTATTATCTCTAAACTTTAATACTTTTTGGCGTGCGGCAATTAAGGCTGGGAATGTAATAAACCCTTGGATACCGATAGCTAAAGTAATAGTAAGTTGCATGATAATAATTTGCCAGTATTGCTCTGGGTCATCAATTAACGATGCTTGTTGATAGTCGCTGCCTGTCGTTCCAAGCTGATGAGCAGTTCCTGTAATTAACCCTATAATAGGTGATATCAAAAAGAACAAAGCAACACTTAAGATTGTTTTATCAACTTTATCCCTTAATTTAACTATTTTCATAGCATCCTTGCCTTAAAGTTTATTATTTCAAAATATATTCGCAAGCAAGCCTGCGAACTTTAACCTTATCGAGTAAACATATTGATTGCCATTATAATTAATAAGCCGGCAAATATTTTCTTTATGGTTGAAACTGGCAAATAATGGGTGGCTTTAGCACCGAGTGGCGCGGTAAACCATGAGGTGCATACAATACCCAATAAAGCTGGCAAATATACAAAGCCTGCAAATCCCTCTTTTAGGCTAAATAACTGGCTGCCTGAGCTGATATAACCCATTGATCCAAACAGTGCTATCACAATGCCAGAGGCCGAGGCGCAGCCTATGGCTTTTTTCATATCAACAGAAAAAAACGTCAGTAACGGCACTAATACTGCCCCGCCGCCAATACCTATCATGGCAGACAAGCCACCGGTTATGGTCGTATAAACACTGAGTAGCCCTTTGCTTGGCAACGGGCGCGCTATTGCTGAATCATTCTTACCAGAAAAAATCATTTTTAGTGCAATTAGCACCACACTCACAGCAAACACTAAACGCACAACATGCTCAGGTAATAGAGCAGCTATAAAGCCACTAATAAGCGCACCAAAGGCAACGCCTGCCATAACCCAAGGTGCAATATCCCAGGGTACATTGCCATTTTTATGATGCGCAATAGCCGACGAGGTCGAAGTAAATAAAATAGAGGCCAGCGAAGTCGCAATGGCAACCACCACTACTTGTTCAGGTGGCAAAGCATTAAAGTGCAGTAATATCATGCTGAGTATGGGCACAATCACTAGCCCGCCCCCTATTCCTAATAAGCCTGCTAAAAAACCAACACCGCTACCTAATATGGCGCAGTATATAATTAACACTATTAAATCACTCATTCCTTTTGTCTCTTCTTATGTTGTGGAAAGTTCTGCGACGGCGAACTGCTTAATAAAGTGCTTAAGCTCACCTAAGTTTATTCGAGTATATCAACAACCGTTTATGCAAATGGCACTTTAAGTGCCTATAAGCATTGAATAATACTCACGTTTTGTATGAGTAAATCACAACACACGTAAAAACATCTAGAAATCTAGACTTCTAAAGTGGGTTTTATCGCATAGGGAGCGTCTACTAGCCTAATTTATTCATTCAACTTAGTAAGAGAGTGAATCTGGCTCATGTTTTACCTGAAATAATACCGTTTTTCTTCATGCTACATAGCGTGTATAAATTTATTAACTCTGCAAAGCACCATTACAGTTATCCCGTTAGTTTGGTTTTAACAGCGAGTAATGTGTCATTGATAAAGGCAGTAACAACTCAAATTGAAAGGATACGGCTATGAGCACTGATCTTACATTTACTATTAAAAGCACTAACTTGGATGAAAACTACCATCCATCAAATAACACACGTATTACGACCAATTTCGCTAATTTAGCAAGGGGTGAAAGCCGCCAACAAAACCTGCGTAATACCCTAAAAATGATCAACAACCGTTTTAATGCACTGGCCAGTTGGGATAACCCACAAGGGGATCGTTACGAGGTTGAGCTCGAGATCATTTCGGTCGATTTAGACATTGCAGGCAGTGGTCAGGCATTTCCGTCAATTGAGGTATTAAAAACCAATATTATTGACCGCCAAACTAACGAGCGAATAGAAGGCATGGTGGGTAATAACTTTTCATCGTATGTGCGCGACTACGACTTTAGCGTGTTATTGCTTGAGCATAACAAAAGCAAACCGCAATTTAGCATTCCCGATAACTTTGGTGACTTACACGGCAAGTTGTTTAAATGCTTTGTAAACTCAAATACCTATAAACAGCACTTTAAAAAGCCACCGGTTATTTGTTTAAGCGTGTCTGATAACAAAACCTATCAGCAAACCGAAAACTTACACCCTATCTTAGGCGTAGAGTATCAGCCTAATGAGTCGTCGTTAACAGAGCAATATTTTAAAAAAATGGGCTTACAAGTGCGCTACTTTATGCCACCAAATAGCGTTGCACCGTTAGCGTTTTATTTTTTTGGTGACCTACTCAACGACTACAGCAACCTTGAACTAATTAGCACCATTAGCACCATGGAAACGTTTCAAAAAATTTATCGTCCAGAAATTTATAACGCCAACGCCGCCGCTGGTAGCCGTTATAAACCGAATTTAAAAAATGACGACTATTCGTTAACGCAAATTGTGTATGACCGCGCAGAGCGAGGTCAATTAGCGGTAGAGCAAGGTAAATTTACTGAGCAGCATTTTATTAAGCCTTATCAGTCAGTATTGCAGCAGTTCTCGGCAAGTATCGCTTAATCACACAACAAAATTAAAGGCAGCATTTATTATGAAAAAACTATTACCTACATCATCAGCAGGCAGCTTGCCAAAACCGTCATGGCTTGCCGAACCCGAAACCTTATGGTCACCGTGGAAATTACAAGGCAGTGAGCTGGTTGATGGCAAACACGACGCCCTGCGTATTTCCCTGCACGAGCAACAAACTGCAGGCGTAGATATAGTCAGCGATGGCGAACAAACTCGCCAGCACTTTGTAACCACCTTTATTGAACACTTAAATGGCGTTGATTTTGAAAACCGTAAAACAGTTAAAATTCGCGACCGTTACGACGCCAGCGTACCCACAGTGGTTGGCCCTGTGTCTCGTACTAAATCGGTATTTGTTGAAGACGCCAAGTTTTTACGCCAGCAAACCAGCCAACCAATTAAATGGGCATTACCGGGGCCCATGACCATGATCGACACCTTGTATGACGATCACTATAAAAGCCGTGAAAAACTAGCATGGGAATTTGCTAAAATACTCAACCAAGAAGCCAAAGAGCTAGAAGCCGCAGGGGTTGATATAATCCAATTTGATGAACCCGCTTTTAACGTGTTTTTTGACGAGGTAAACGACTGGGGCATAGCCTGCCTTGAGCGAGCTATAGAAGGATTAAAATGCGAAACCGCCGTGCATATTTGCTACGGCTACGGCATTAAAGCCAACACCGATTGGAAGAAAACCCTTGGCACCGAGTGGCGACAATACGAAGAAGTATTCCCTAAGCTGCAAAAATCGAATATAGATATTATTTCGCTCGAATGCCAAAACTCACATGTACCCATAGAGCTACTAGAACTGGTACGCGGTAAAAAAATAATGGTGGGCGCAATCGATGTAGCCACCAATACTATAGAAACCCCTGAAGAGGTGGCCAAAACTCTACGCGAAGCACTTAAATATGTAGATGCCGACAAACTCTACCCATGCACCAACTGCGGCATGGCCCCCCTGCCCCGCAATATTGCAAACGGTAAGCTCAACGCCCTAAGCAAAGGCGCAGAGTTAGTACGTAACGAACTATTAGCAGCGAATGTCGCTTAATTTTTAGTTGCACCTACTTTAAAAAAGCCACACCTAAATATAAGTTAAAGTGTGGCTTTTTTAATCAAAATGTAACGGGGGTTCACACAGCAAGGTTAAAGGCAAAAGGTGCTAGGTGAAAGGTTTAAGTTCGTTGAGTGTTAGTTGGGTTGAGTGCAACAAATTAGCTTAAGTAATCAAACCTAACCGAGCCGCAAGGTATTAATGGCTGAGTGGAGAGTGTCAATTGCAGAAGCTGGCACTATAGCTATTTGCTATAAACTAAACTTTGGAGATAACCCACTTATTACAGTCTATAATATTGCTCTTACTAAACTGCTTTACATTAATGGGTGCAAATTCAGTAGAGATATTTTTAATAACATCATCTAAATTATCATTACTACAAATAGCTAACTTACCTGTGTCCATAGCTTTTGCAAACAACGAAATGGAGCACCAGTAAGCATAATGCGAATTAGAAATAATTATAATATTGGGAGTAAAACCATAAACAGCGACACCTTGATTCACCGTCTTCTTAAATTTATTTATGTCCGCGTCTGATAATTTATATTCACTATCTAATACAATCTTATAAAGATATGGACTTGCTGAGTGCTTAATCTGTATCCGTCCGGTGATCACCGCCTAGCCTTTAAAATTCCACGGTAATAGACTATCGATATCAGGTGTTGATTGGC